>NZ_JBWKKU010000028.1:0-114792 GCF_056431445.1 Saccharopolyspora sp. NPDC045941 | reverse complement strand
CACCCCTCGGCGCCGGACCGGCCGCCGGCCAACATGATCCTGGACCCGGGCGTCGGGATGATCGACCGGATGAGGGACGCGCTGTCCGGTCGGAATCGTTGATCGCGCTGCGGCGTTGCAACGCTGCTCGAGACGGCTGCCACCACGGTATCCCTCGCGTGCGGCCGGCTGAAGGCTCGCGCGCAGGTGAGGCGTACGCACGGCAGCGGCCGACCGAGGTCTGAAACTCACCAACCACCGCCCCGGTTCAGCTCTCCGATGACTCCGGCGGAGGCCGGACGTCGGTCGACCGGTCGTCGTCCGCCGGGGGCTCGGCATCGGGCGATTCGTCGGCTCGCATCGGGTGGCCGCTGCGGGAGGTGACCCTCCATCTCCTTCAGCTCGTCGTCCTTCCCGGGTCCATACTTCGGCCTCCTCACTTCAGCCCCACTTCGCGGCCCTTCAAGGGCACCACTGGCTTTACCGGCAGGAGGGGGCCGATACTCCGCTCGCCGGGGGAGACCTCCGGCGTTTGCGCCCGGCGTCGTGACGGGAATACCTCTGCTATACAGGACAAAATCGCGCAGTGAAGCTGGAATCCGATGCGCCAAGCAGAAGACGGAGCAGCCGGCATGGGCGAGCGCCACATCGTGCCGGACCGGGGTAGCGGTGGCTGGAAGGTCATCGGCGCGAGCACCGGAGCGACCGAATGCCACACCGAATGTCAAGCCGATGCGATCGATGAAGCATGCGCGCAGTTGCGGCGGGCCGGTGGTGGCACCGTGCTGATCCACGGGTTGACCGGTCGGGTTCAGATCAGGAAGACGGTAGCGCCCGGGCCGAGGCGCCACGGGGCGCCGCGGCGGCGCGCTTGATCTGGACCACGCGGACCGAGCAGAACGGAGGCGACCGGTCATGCCTGCTCGCGAAGAACTGCCCTCGACGTTGCGCCGCTCGCCGAAGGGGGCGCAGGAGACCTGGATCAAGGCGCACGACAGCGCGGTCGAGTCCTACGGGGAAGGCCGGCGCGCTCATCAAACCGCCTACTCGGCCTTGAAGCACACCTACGAGAAGGTCGGCGACCGGTGGATGCCGAAGCAGCGGAAGGGCCCGTCGGACGAGCAGGCCGAGCGCGGTGCCGGGCAGCCGGAGAAGCCCACCAGCGGTGGCGTCGACGAGAAGGCGAGCAAGAAGCACCTGTACGACAGGGCCCGGCAACTCGGCGTCTCGGGGCGCTCGAAGATGTCGAAGCGCCAGCTGGTTGATGCGCTGCGCGAGGAGAGCGGGCGCAAGACCAGGCAGGCCCGGTCCTGATGACCACCACCTCCGGCGGAGCGGCAGCAGCGCATCCGGCTCCGGCCGGTCATGGTGGTCGTCTGCGTGCGGTGGCGCCTGATCGGGGAGGGTCTATGCGCTACAGCACCTTCATTGCGGAGGTGACGCGTCGGACCGGGGCTGTGCGAGCACGAGAGCCAAACCGTTGCGCGAGCCACGCCTCCTGCGTTCACTCCGACGGCGAGTTCCGGCAATGATAGGCGCGCAGCGGCGGGAGGTTGGCCCAGTGCAGGTGGTCTTTCCGGGCGTGGGGGAAGTGCTCGCGAAGCACGTCGTCGAAGCGCCGTCCAGACTTGGTCCAGCTGTGGTGGGCGGTCAGCAGGAGAGCGAAGCAGCCGGTGGGTGTCAGCGAGGTGCCGATGCCCTGCAGGGTCCGGCGTTGGTCTGCAACCGGCATGAGCGTCCACGGCAGGGAGCTGATCACGCAGTCGACGGCCGGGAATCGGCGCTCGTCGAGCACGGCGGCCAGGTCGCCCGCGGACGCGCAGACGACTTCAACATCGTCCCCGGCATGGTCGGCCCGCATCCGCGCGGCGAGCACCGGACTGATTTCAACGGACAGCAGCCGCGTGTTCGGCTGCATTCGCCTCGCGAGTGCGTCGGTGATCGCGCCGCTGCCAGCACCGAGTTCCACGACATATCGCGCATCTTCCACACCGAGGCGGTCCACGAACTCCTCGGCGCACCGTCGCGAGGTGCTAACGACGGCGCCGGTTCGCCGTGGGTGGCGAACGTATTCCACGAGCATGGCCGAACAACTCGGGCGCTGACGCATCGTGTCCTCCCGGCGTGGAAATGCACCTCCGGCTACCCGTGGTACTTCGAGCGCAACCGGCGTTTGCGGCGGATTCGAATCGGGTAGCGTCGCACCTTTCGCCGCAATGGGGCGGAGCTCCGCTCGGTTCGATGCACGTACGAGCCTCCTCCTCCGGGCTCCCTGGGCAGCAGGTGGATGCAACGCGAGGCGGGTCGAAAAGCCCCTCACAGTGGGAGCCGAAGCAGCGTCGGTCCACGGCGAGGCATCACGAGATCGGCCCGACCTCGAAGATCATTCGTGTTGTGAAATGCACCGGAATCTTCCGCCAGTGCCCGGATGCAAGTGATCAGCCTCGGACGTGGGCTATAGGCATGATCTTGCCGCGCAGGGGCTGAGGCTGCAGTTGTCTGAGATGCATCTGGTGCGGATATGGAGAAACTGGACGAACAGGCGGTGCGTTGATCGACGTGGACAGACGTTTGCACTGGGCACGGGATGGCAACTCCCGAGAAGTAGGAGCCTTCGCGAGGCAACGAGGAGATGGGTGTCATGGTCGCCCCCGAACAACGCGGTACTCGCGCGATGACATCGGCTGAGGGCCTCAGGGAATACGACGCCGCTTTGGCATCACCTACTACTATGAGCAGCGAATCCGTACTCATGCTCACGGGTGCCTACACTGCCGTCTCGCCATGGGTGGTCGGGTTCGCCGGCGCTCAGCCGTTGCTCAGCATGAACAACCTCATTCTGGGGCTGATCGTCACGGCAATCGGTCTGGGGCTTACGGGAACGCCGGAACGCCGTGGCGGCATCAGCTGGACCGCCGCTCCTATCGGCGTGTGGCTGATCGTGGCGACGTGGGTCACCACCATTGGCCCCCCGACTGCAGGCGTGATTTGGAACAACGTCGTGGTGGGGGCGCTGTCGATCGTGTTGGGCCTGGCCGTCGCGGGCATGGTGGCGGTGCGACGTCCTGGTTTGCAGGGTAGAGCCCGGTGAGGAGATTGCTCCGTATTCAACGCTGAACGCATGATCGGTACGACACAATGGTATTGACACGAACGTGGCCGGACATGTTTGGCAGAAAAGCGGAAGACGCCGCCGGTGTGGACGACATAGGTGTCGTAGCCGAGATGGTCTTGACCGCATCAAGGTTGCTAGTTGCCGTATCAGCACGTTCGGTGGCTGCGGTGGATGAGACGATCACGTTGCCCCAGCTGCGCGTGCTCGTGCTTTTGTCCGCCCGCCGGCGTCTGAACCTCGGCGGGCTCGCCAGTTTGATGGGCGTGAACCCGTCGACCAGTACTCGTATGATCGACCGGCTCGTGGCCGCCGATCTTGTGGAGCGCCGGACCAATCCAGTGTCACGTCGCGAAGTGACGGTAACGCTGAGTCGCGCAGGAGAGGAGATCGTTCGCCTGGTCACCGCGAAGCGGCGGGCAGAGATCGCCCGGATCCTGAGCAGAATGACCGGCGAGACGAGGCGCGGTCTGGTTGAGGCGCTGAAGGCTTTCACGGAGGCCGGAGGGGAAACGCCTGCGAGGACTTCGCCGTATCAGGACCCCGGCATGGCCTGAACGTCAATGCCGGCACGACGAAGGTTCTTTTAAGACCCACAGCAAGAAGGGAGATGTGAGCCGAGGAGTTGGCTTGGCTCCGCACAGCCGCGGCAGTGCCTGTCGGGGATGTGGCTCGTGTCGGAGTAGCGAAGACCTCTCGGCCTTCGACAACAGACCTGTGGGAGGGGCGATGCACGAAGCGAAAAAAGCCAACGAGGTATCGAATCACTTGGCTTGCACGCAATGCACCAAGAAATTCGGTGTCGCGGTGTTTCGCCCGAACCGGGAGACGGTCGTGGTTAGCGTGGCTGGTGAGGTAGACGAATCGGCGGCCAGTCAGCTGCGCGAGTTGCTGAGGCATCGATTAGCTGCCTGCACACGAACAGTGGTCGCCGACCTCACCAGTGTGACGTTCTTCGACAGCGCGGGTCTGGAGGTGCTGGGCGAGGCTCAGCTGCGCGCTTCCGACCGCGGCGTGCGCTTCTTGATCGTCTGCGAACCCAAGTGCCGTATCGATTGGATGATGGCGGTGACCGGCACTACCGAACGGTTCGCACGCCACGACGCCCTTGCCGAGGCGCTCACGCCGTGTCAGCCCACATAGACCGTCGCCGTCTGTTGGCGAGCACCGCGGTATCCCTTCGGTGTTCCTTGGCAGCTATTGCGTGGAAGTTGGGGCCCGTGATGATCGGTTCCCGCAGCGGGGGCAATGGATATTGCCTACTGGCTGTCGTCGCGGCGCGCCCGGTGTTGGTCCGGGGCTTGCTTGCGGGCTCGCTCCCGCTCGAATGCCCGGGTTTGCTCAGGCCTAGCGGTTCCTTCTGCCACGGAGACTTCAGCTTCGATCAGTCGCTGTTCTCGCTCGTCGGCTAGATCGGCCCTGGGCTGCTCGTCGGAGTGCGGACCGGTGTGTGAGTTTCGGCCAGCCAACTCCACGCACGGCGCAGGCCTGCACTTGTCGATCGACGTCACGCCGGCCGACGCCATCGACGTCCACGGCCGGGACCTCACCGAATGATCCGGTGAAGTCCGTTTTCCATGGGCCTGGCGGACGATCGTTGAAGGGGCATGTGCAAGACGAACGCGGATCCGGGGACGAAGAACATTGCCAAGGACGTTCTTCTTTCTGGCCCGCCGCCGAGGTAAGTACCAGGCGATACACGTGCATCCCGAGGCGAACAGCGGAGCACCAGGAGCTTGCGGTTTTTGGCAACGACGGTGCGGGTAGCCGATAGGCATGTCCACACGAGGGTCCCACGAGCCTCCTGATCCCGATCCGGATCGCACGCCAGGCTTGGAGCAGGGCGGCTCGGTACCTCCTGGGGAAACACCACCAGAGTCGGCATCGGCCACCGAAGGCCTCTCGTACAAGACCAAGCCTTCGGCACGTCCGACCAAGTGGATCTGGCTGATCGCTATCGCTGTCGTCGTCGTGCTGGTAGCCGCGTTCTTCATTTCCTTCGGCGCGGGACTGCTCAGCTACTGACCACCAATCCGATTCGGCCTGTGCAGCAGCGGGTGACGAGCAGGGAGGTGGTCCAACATAGTCGAAGCCAGGAGTGAAGATGACCGGACGCGGAACCGGAGCGGGTGAACCCGGCGACGAACCAGACTTCGCTGAGGAACATACGAGCACGACCTTTGAAGAGGAACACACCGATCAGCCTGCTGTGAGCGGAGACGAATCGGCAAAGAGGGGAGCAGTCGAACAGGAGGAGGAACCGAAGAAGCCCTTGTGACATTGCGATGCAAAGGCCGCACGTCTGTCAATAAAGAGCCGTCTCCATAATGGGCTGGAACCAGCACCTGCTCGCGCAGAATCCGGACACCGGGCCGGTTCATTTGCGGAGAGTATCGAGAGTCGCTGGTAGGTCTTTCCGAACTGCAGCTCCTGGTGATCAAGCGGTAGTTGACTCATACGGGCGAGTCATTACCGCGGTCACGGTCGGCCGACGACGAACTTTGTTTTCATGGAGCTCTGTTGTGGGCGTACACGAAACAGCATTGCTCATGGCTGATTCGGCCGGATGGAATGCCAAGGTCAGCTCGTCATATGTCCGCTCCGGCGTTGTCCATTCCGCATGCGTGGCGATGCTTGCGCCGACACTGAATCAACACCGCGCCGAACGAGCTCATCTACGCGAGCTCACCAAGCACTCTGGGCTCGGCGTCGGCATGGGTACTCCCAGGACGTGATCTGCGGTGCAGGACAGCCGACGGCCACCCGGTTGGTTGCGGTGGGAGGGGAGGCCTCAGGTCGGTTGGCGGGTGCGGAGCATGCCGCCGTGGGGCGGGCGGGACTTCGAGCGGAGTGGGCTGCGGTGCGGAAGTTCGTGCGCAGGATAGTTCAATGGTGCGTGCTGGTCGCCGGTGTCGGCGTCCTGGTGTGGCAGCTGCCTGCGCTGGTCGGCGAGGCCGGTCGGTTGCGCACTGCCCTCGCAGGTCTGCGATGGGAGTGGGGCTTCGTCGCGGGCTTGCTCGGTCTCGGCAGCTTGGTGGCGTATGGGGAACTGCACCGGCGTCTGCTGATCGCCGGTGGAGTGCACCTGGGGGTGCGGGCCGTCCAAGCGATTCACTTCGCCGAGAACGCGCTGTCGACCACGTTGCCGGCGCTCGGAGATCCGGCCGGTTTCGCCTATGCGACCTACCAGCTGCGCCAGCGCGACGTGGGTGTCGCCTTGGCCGCGTGGTCAACGGTGCTGAGCGGGGTAGTGGCGACGATCGTGTTGATGGTGCTGGGCGTTCTCGGTTTGGGAACGGCCGGCAGCATTCCGGCGTTTCTCGCAGTCGTCCTCGTCCTGGGAATCGCCTCTGCATCGTGGGCGTGTTGGCGGGTCGTTACGCGTGCAGAACTGTTGCACCGTGGCCTGCGAGCGCTGACCAGGTTTGCTCGACGGATTCCGCTGCTCAAACGAGGAAGCTGGGCGGCGGACCCCGATGCAGCCGCACGCCGCATGTCGGAGCGGGTGCGGCTGCTCCGGCCGAGCTGGCTCCAATGGGCGGTCATTCTGGCGATCGCTGCACTGAGTTGGGTGTGCGACTTCCTGAGCTTGATGGCAGCTGTCGTCGCCCTGGGCGCCCCGGTGCCGTGGTCGGCACTCGTGATGAGTTTCCTCGTTGTGCAAGCGAGTATCGCATTGCAGATCATGCCCGGGGGTGCGGGCCTGGCAGAAGCCGGGCTGCTCGGCGTGCTGATGTCGTCGGGGATACCGGTCGCGCAAGCGATGGCCATCGTCCTGCTGTACCGCGGGATCAACTGGGTCGGCCTGGCGGTGCTGGGTTGGGTGGTCTACGCGGTTCAGATACACGGGTCGCCGCGTCAGCACGACCGGTCGTGAGCACCGCACACGCCGCCGCGTGTTGCATCGGACAAGGGCAGCAGTTGCGCTGGTTTATCCGGGGTTTCCAAGTTTTCGCTGGAGGCGGCTGACGCGCTAGGAGTCTGCGCGGGGGCCTCGATGACATCTACCATCAAGGGTGCGAGGTTCTCGGATTCGGCCTGCAGGGGCTGGGGGCCGTCGATGCGTGTGGGGTCGTTCGGTCGGAACAGGCTGGCCGGGGTCGCCATGTCCAATGATTGGTGCGGGCGCTGATAGTTGTCGCTCTCGACCCAGCCGTGGACTGCGGCCTGCGCGGCGTCGAGGGATTCGAAAGGGGCGACGTGGTCGAGGAATTCGGCCCGTAGCGTCTTGTGAAACCGTTCGATCTTGCCGGTGGTGGTCGGTGAACGGGGTTTGGTCAGGCGCTGGGTGATGCCGTTGTGCCGGCAGATCGTTTCGAACAACACCTCCACCGGCTGCGGACGGTGATGACGACCGGTGAACTGTTTTCCGTTGTCCGACAACACTTCTGAAGGTACGCCGTAGCGGCGCATCGCCGGTGTACGCCTCACACACCGACCGGCCGTTAGCGACTACGACGACCGCGGCGACCACCACGAACCGGGAGTGGTCATCGATCCCGGTCCAGCTTGCATTCCCGGCCGTCAGCCAGCGGGACGCCGCCGACGATGTCGAGTTGCCACAAATGCATCGGGGTCTGGCGTTGCCAACGCTTGTACTTCCGCTTGTGCTGCTGGGCGTGCGGGTCGATCAGCCCGTTTCGAGTCAGGACCCGATGCACCGTGGCCCGAGCTGGAGCAGGGGCAAGACCATGTAACCCGAGCTCGTAACTGATCCGCCGGGCACCCCACCGGGGATGTTCCCGCCGTAACTCGCAGATCAGCGCCTCAACCTCAGCCGTCACCCTGTTCGGGCTGGTGCGTGGTCGGCGAGAGCGATCGGCCAGGCCCGGCATGCCTTCCTGCTGAAACCGTTTCCGCTACGCGTGCAGTGACTGTCGTGTCGTCCCATAGCGAGTCGCGACCTCACCAATCGGCGATCCACCCAGCACCTCGCACACCGCGCGATACCGGAACTCCACCAACGGCTGCTGATCCACTCCGAGACAAGATCACGAACATCCCAGATGGTCAAGCGTGTCCCGAGAACGAATCTGCCTTTCGTCGAGGTCCGCACTGCGCCGTACGGCGGCTTGTCAGCGAGCCGAACCTGAGCGATCGTGTTTATTATCGTTCGAATTGGGGTGATTCTGTGCACTACCGAACAACGATGCTGCTAGTGACCACCCTCCTGCTGACCATGAACGGCACCGCGGGGGCCGCGGACGATCCCGCACCCGCTCCGCCGATGGGCTGGAATTCCTGGAACAAGTTCGGCTGCGACATCAACGAGCAGTTGATCATCGAGACCTCCGACGCGATGGTCGCCTCCGGCATGAAGGACGCCGGGTACCAGTACGTCAACATCGACGACTGCTGGATGGCGCCGGAGCGCGGCGCGGACGGACGCCTGCAACCCGACCCCGTGCGCTTTCCATCCGGCATCAAGGCGGTCGCCGACCACGTCCACGCCAAGGGCCTGAAGCTGGGCATCTACTCCTCCGCGGGAACCAAGACCTGCCAGGGTCTGCCCGCCAGCCTCGATCACGAGGAGGTCGACGCCCGGACCTTCGCCGACTGGGGCGTGGACTACCTCAAGTACGACAACTGCAACAACGAGGGCCGTCCGGCCGTCGAGCGCTACCAGAAGATGGGCGAGGCGCTGCGCGCGACCGGCCGCCCCATCGTCTACAGCATCTGCGAATGGGGCGAGAACGACCCGTGGGAGTGGGGCCGCGAGGTCGGCGGCCACCTGTGGCGCACGACCGGCGACATCAGTGACTCCTGGAACAGCATGACCGGATTGCTCGACCAGCAGGTCGGTATCGAGCAGCACTCCGGCCCGAATGGCTGGAATGACCCGGACATGCTCGAAGTCGGCAACGGCGGCATGACCGACACCGAGTACCGCGCGCACTTCTCCCTCTGGGCGCTGCTGAACGCGCCGCTGCTCGCGGGCAACGACCTGCGCACCATGGATCAATCCACAAAGGACATCCTGCTCACCCCCGAGCTGATCGCGATCAACCAGGACTGGGGCGGGAAACAGGGCTACCGGGTCCGCGACGACGGTGAAACCGAGGTGTGGGCCAAACCCGTCTCGGACGGATCGGTGGCCGTCGTGCTGTTCAACCGCACTGGCGAAGACCAGGACATCCAGGCGAAGGCGGGCGAGGTCGGACTGCCCGATGCCGCCGACTACCGGTCGCGGGACCTGTGGACGGGCGTTGAAGCCAGCATCGGCAGCGAGATCCGGGCGTCGGTTCCGTCGCACGGCGCAGTGGCGTATCGGGTGTGGCCGAACCCGGGGGAGAAGTCGTGACCAGAACGCCTATCCCCGTTCTCACCCCGCACTGCCGCCGCAGACATCTGGTGCGGTCGTTCGGGCGCGTCACGGCGTCCACCCACCGCAGCCTCGCCCACGGTTCGAACCGCTGAGCTCGAACCAGAACCGGTCCGAACCCTGAACCGTCGGCTCGTACTCCTTGAGGTTCGGCGGGGCCTCGACGTGCTCGCCGGAGACGCGGCTGTCCAGCGCACCCGGAACCGCAGCACCGATTGATCACTCCTTCGCACGGTGGGGCTCGTTGTCGAGTTCGTCGGGGGTGTCGTTCGATGTGGCGTGGCCGCGGTGTGTGCGGCGGGTCGCGAGCAGCGCCCAGCCGAGCCCAGCCAGCAACAGCAGCACGACTCCGACCACCACCAGCTGGTCGGAGATGAGCGCCGATACGTGCTGTACCCAGGTTTGCGCGGCGAACTGCGCGTCGATGCCGACGATCCCACCGAGGGATCCGGTGCCGTCGGTGGCGAGGAACAGCGCGCCGAGTGTGATGAAGACCAGCCCGGAGAGCAGCGTGGTGCTGTGCACGCGGAGCGGGCCGAGCTTCAGCTCCCGGCCGCGCAGCCACCGGCGTCGCCCGAGGTCGAAGCGATCCCACAGAGCGGCGATCAGGAACAACGGCACCGCCATGCCCAGTGCGTAGATGGCCAGCAGCAGGCCTCGGCTGGTATCGAGCCCGGCAGCACGACCGCGCCGGGTTCCTGGAACGCCAGGCCAACGCGTCGATGACTCGACCGAGGCCGCCGGTCTACGCGCTTGCGCCATGGTTCAGCCTCGTTGGCTGCACAGGGTGAAAAATTCGCTGCGCAACTGTGCGTCGGTGTCGTAGTTGCCGCGCCAGTAGGTGGTCCGGGTACTGGATTCTCTTTCACGGACGCCGCGCATCTGCATGCACAGGTGCACCGCCTCCAGATGCACGGCGACCCCGTGCGGGGACAGGATCGATTCCAGGGAGTCGGCGAGTTGATGGCCGATGCGTTCCTGGACCGAGAACCTGCGGGCGAACAGCCTGAGCAGTCTGGTCAGTTTGGACAGCCCGAGGATGTGCTCGTGGGCAATGTAACCGACGTAGGCTGTGCCGAAGAACGGCAAGCTGTGGTGCTCGCAGAGGGAAAAGAACGGAATCGGTCCCTCAACCACTTGGCTGATGCGGCAGTCCGGGCCGCCGCGGCACTCGGTGGGGAAAGCGGTGACCAGCTTGTCGTCGCCCTCGTAGCCGCTCGTGGCATCGAAAAGAGCCTGCAAGTACCGGCGTGGCGTCTCGCTTGTGGACGGTGACCTGACCGGCATGCCCAACGCGGTGAAGATCTCTTCCATATAGCCTTCGAACTGCCGCCACTGCTGCGAGGTGATCTGCCTGGGCGAGACGGATGCCCACCGCTCCTCCTCAACTTCAAGGCCCTCGCCGGCCAATCCCGCAACGGGCGGAGGTGCGCCTGGCTGCTGATTCCCGTCGCTCACTGGCATCACCTTCTCGATACGTTCGGCGCGGACACGCGCCTTCACGGCGTGGCAGCAGTGTCGGTCAGCTGCTCAACATCTCGACGAGTACCGCCGCCTCGCTGATGTCGGCGTGTTTGGTGCCGGTGAGCAGGGTGAGCCGTTGGCGTTCGGCCAGATCCCGCAGGTGCTGGACCGCGTCGGCTCGCTCTGGTTCATCGAGTTCGGCTCGGTAGCGGCGGCGGAACTCCTCGAATTTTTCTGGATCGTGGCTGTACCACTTGCGCAGTTCCGTTGACGGCGCGACGTCTTTGCACCATTCGTCAAGGTCGGCTTTGGCTTTGCTCAGGCCACGCGGCCAGATGCGGTCGACGAGTACGCGGGTGCCATCCTGATCAGCTGGCTCGTCGTAAACTCTGCGTACCTGAACATCAAGCTTGTGCTTCGCCATCGTTCATCTCCTTGGTGTCAGCCTGGACGCCGGTCCTGCACGGATGACATTTCGAGTGTCATGACGAAGTCAGCGCTAGGCTCGACTGACCCAATTTTGGTGGCACCTTCTGTTTGCGTCATCGGCCAGGAAAGCACGAACCGGCATGCCGAGATCGGCGGCGTACGTGCTGCTTGCGTTGGCGACCTCGGTGAGCGGGACGTTGAAGTTGGCGAGTCTGGCCGGGTCGACCTGCGTGCCGGATCGGATGAGTTGTTGGATGGTGTCGGTGACGTCCCAGATGTTGACCTTCATTCCCGCCGGCATGCTGACGTCATGGATTGCGCTCCCTTCTACGCCGCGTGCGGTGCGGCGAGAGTTTGGGCTAGTTGCGCACCCAGCTGGTCCCAGCTGGCGTCGAATGCCGCCACGCCCTGGTCTTCCAATTTCGCAACGACGTCGTTGTAGTCGATGCCGAGTTCGGCGAGGCCGTTGAACACGCGTTGGGCGTCGTCGTAGGCATCATGAATGCTGTCAGTCGGCACGTTCGCGTGATTGGCGACGGCGTTGAGGGTGGCCTCGGGCATGGTGTTGACCACCCGGGGCGCTACTAAGTCAGTGACGTACCGGGTGTCGGAGTAGGAAGGGTCTTTCACTCCGGTGGAGGCCCACAGCGGGCGTTGAGGCCGGGCTCCAGCGCGTTGCAAGGCGTTCCATCGGTCACTGGTGAAGGCTGTTTCGTAGTGGTAGTAGGCCAGACGAGCGTTGGCAATCGCGGCCTTGCCTCGCAAGGCGGCGGCTTTCTCGGTGCCGATCTGGTCCAGGCGCTGGTCGATCTCGGTGTCCACTCGGGACACGAAGAACGAGGCGACCGAGCCGATGTGCGACAGGTCGTGCCCGTTGTCGCGAGCGTGTTCGAGACCCGTCATGAACGCATCGACCACCTCGGCGTAACGCGTCAGCGAGAAAATCAGCGTGACGTTGATGCTCAGGCCCTCAGCCAGGCACGCGCTAATCGCCGGAAGGCCCTGCTTGGCCGCCGGGATCTTCACGAACAAGTTGGGTCGGTCCACCAACCACCACAACGCCTTCGCCTCGGCGATGGTGCGGTTGGTGTCGTGCGCGATGCGTGGGTCGACCTCGATCGACACCCGGCCATCCACGCCGCCGGTGGCCGTATACACCGGCCGCAGCACATCACACGCCCACCGCACGTCGTAGGTAGTCAGCTCGCGCAACGCAGCGTCGGGCCCGATTTGCCGCAACGCCAACTGCTGGATTTGTTCAGCATAGGTATCGCTGCCGGTGATGGCCTTGGCGAAGATCGTAGGATTGGTGGTCACGCCGACGACATGCCAGTCGCGGACCAGCGCCTCCAAACCGCCGCTGGCCAGCCGGCCACGACTGAGGTCGTCCAGCCATATTGACACCCCAGCTTCGGTGAGAGTGGTCAACGGGTCGGTCATCGGAACCCTCCCGCGTGGTTTCGGCCCGAACGTCAAGCGGAACACCACCAGGTAGATCAGCGGTTCGCGGCCGTGCCACCCAAAGCCTGCGCGATATCCACAAAGGTGGTTCAAGCCACTACGCATGGCCTTTCCCGCTGCGCGGGGTGCTGAAACGCCATCGGCGTGGCAGCACCGACGAACTCGCAGCACGGCCCAGGGCCGTCCGGACCGCGTACCTGGTCGCGTATCTGAACGACCGGTCCGACACTGGGCACACCAGGTCAGGGAGGGACTGACCGACAACGACGAGGGGGCACGTCATGAAAGCCGCCGACATCATGACGCGACCGGTTGTGTCCGTGAGGGACGGGGCACCCTCCGGGAAGCGATCGTGCTGTTGACCGAGAACGGCGTCGGCGCCCTGCCGGTTATCGACACCGACGACCTGGTCGTGGGTGTCGTTGGGGAATCGGACCTGCTGCGCGACCACGTAGCGGGCGCCTCGTCCTCTGCAGACTGGGACTCAACCGCCGCGGTAGGCGAGGTGATGCACCCGCCCGGCTCGAGTGGCGGAAATGAGCACCGGAATTGACCAACTCGCCAGTATGATGCTCTCGCACAATTTGCATAGTGTGCCCATTGTCGACCATGGGAAGCTTGTCGGGATCGTGGCGCGCCGCGATCTGCTTCGGACACTGGTCCGTGACGACGACGTGATCGCCAGCCAGGTCCGTTACTTGCTGGACAGCTATACCGGCGACCCTGGGAGCTGGACCGTGCGGATCGAACAGGGCCAAGCGACTCTCTCCAACGTACGCGCGGATCACACGGGCCGCAGGGTCGCTACAGCACTGGCCCGCACGGTGATCGGCGTCCAGGGGGTGCGGATCGGGGGCATCAACTCCGCAACGTGACTCTTGCCTGCGCTGTCTGATGGGCGCGGCGGAAAAGGCTACCGCGTAAGTCCCTTCCCTGACTGGTTCGCAACCGCGTGCGGTGTCGGAAGCCGGTTTGATCACGATCCAGCGCCTGCAGCCCCGGAAGGGTTGCCGCCAGTAGATCATCACCGCGCCGTTCAGGGAGCAGGTCGCGTCGTGCTCGCGCTGTTCCGGCCGTCGTCCCGGTACGGCGACCGGGCGAATCGTCAGCCATCTTCCCAGCCCATCCCCACAGGTCTCGTCCAATGGAGGCCAGTCGAACATAACCCCGTGAGGATGAACCAGCACGTCGTGCACGGTGCGGGATATCCCTCGCAGCCGGGTACCCCCCACGGTGCCGGACCGCATCCAGCCGTATCCCTCGCTGGGGTACGCGGTAGTCGGCAGAAGGAGGAAGGGCAATGGCGGAGGCTTTCTACCACCCGGCCACACCGGAGTTGGGTGAGCGCCGCAAGGAGCTAGCACCCGAGATCCACGAGGCATTCGATCGCTTCAGTCATGCGGTGTTCGAATCCGGGGCGCTGTCGGAGAAAACCAAGCAACTGCTGGCCGTCGCGGTCGCCCACGTCACCCAGTGCCCGTACTGCATAACGGGTCACACGCAGCTCGCCCGTAGCAAAGGAGCCAGCCCCGAAGAAATCATGGAAGCGATCTGGGTGGCGGCGGAGATGCGCGCAGGCGGTGCCTACGCGCACGCGACGATCGCTCTGCAAGCCATCGGGGAGACAGCGCCGCACGGTGACACGCAAGGCAGCGACACCATCGGACGACCACCCACGGCATGAGTCACGCCGCCGGGCAGGGAGTCGAATGCTCCCATACTCCGCGCACCGCCAGAAGAGTTGTCAGGCTGAACGGTCTATGGCCACTGTCAGTAGCACGACCGAGTCCTCCAGGACACTGACGCTGTGGCGAGAGTCTGGATGATCAACAAATCGCCCGTCCTGCAGTCCCCGGAGGTCTCGCTGCTGGACAACCGAATGCGACCGCACACCACCTGCAACGTGGCCTGGCCGGGGTTCGAGTGTTCGCCGAGTTCGCTACCGTCGGTCAAAGCGATCACCGTGCTGCCGCAGGGTTCGATGGTGCCCGCCATAGACAGCTTTCGCGGCGTGTCGCCCGTGTTCGCGAGCCCGCTCGAGCTGCACGCGTGCCAATGCTGTCAGCGCGACTTTCCCCATAGCTGGAAGCATGCGACCGCAGCAACCGCCGCATCCGGCCATGCGGTGCCGGCGTCCGCCGTCAAGGTGGGAACCCCGTGAAATGAGTAGACCGCCGGGCGCGCAGAACCTGAGCAAGCTGTGTCAATCCCCCCTTTCCATGAACCCAAAACGAACGACCACGATAGCGGTTGCTCTCGTTGAATCCAGGTGTTGCTCGCCCAAACAGGGGCGAGAGGCCATTGGACTCTCCATTCGCCGGCTACCGCGTTGGCATGGTTCATGGCACCCGGCTCGGAATGACCAGCGGCTCGTAGGCCGACGTTCACCGGTGGGCACACCACGCCCAATCGGCCGACACTGCCTTCACAGCCGAACTCAACACGTCTCGCAATCCCGACGACCTCCGACGGCATCGAGGCGATCAGTCCGCCTGAGGTCGCGGGTATCCACGCCCGACAGGACAACCTCGCCGCCGAGTACGAGGATCGAGCTGGGCTTACGTCGGTGCCTGGAGCTGGACGTCCGACCTGAAACCAAGCAACTGGACGATTACCGTGTGGACTTCCCTGGCCGTAGTTCCTGAGGGGCGTGGTGGGGGTCTCCTTCACGGTGGGTCCGGAGGTACGTATGGCACGCGTAGAACGGCGATCCGCCCCGGTTCCGACCAGGGCCTACACCGCCAAGCACCGCCCGAAGGGGCACTACGTGTACTGGCTGCACACCACCGACCCCAAGCAGATCGGGATCCTGTACCTGATCACGTCGTTCGCGTTCTTCATGGCTGGCGGCGTCATGGCGATGCTGCTCCGGGGCGAACTGGCGGCGCCGGGCCTGCAGTTCCTGTCGCAGGAGCAATACAACCAGCTGTTCACCATGCACGGCACGGTGATGCTGCTGCTGTTCGCGACACCGATCCTGTTCGGCTTCGCCAACTGCATCCTGCCGCTGCAGATCGGAGCGCCGGATGTAGCGTTCCCGAGGCTCAACGCCCTCTCGTACTGGCTGTTCCTGTTCGGCGGGCTGATCGTGCTCAGCGGGTTCGTGCTGCCCGGCGGCGCCGCAGACTTCGGTTGGACTGCCTACACGCCGCTGTCCCGGTCGATCTTCAGCCAAGGCCCCGGCGGTGACATGTGGGCGGCCGGGTTGATCGTCAGCGGACTGGGAACCATCCTCGGCGCGGTCAACATGATCACGACCGTCGTGTGCCTGCGGGCACCGGGCATGACGATGTTCCGGATGCCGATCTTCACCTGGAACATCTTCGTCACCAGTATCATGATCTTGATCGCGTTCCCGATCCTGACCGCCGCGCTGTTCGGGTTGCTGATCGACCGGCACCTCGGCGGCCACGCGTTCGACCCGGCCAACGGCGGCGCGATCCTCTACCAGCACCTGTTCTGGTTCTTCGGCCATCCGGAGGTCTACATCGTGGCGTTGCCGTTCTTTGGCATAGTTACCGAGGTCTTCCCGGTGTTCAGCCGCAAACCGCTGTTCGGCTACGCCGGTATGGTGTTCGCCACCTTCACAATCGCCGGACTTTCGGTGATCGTGTGGGCGCACCACATGTTCGCCACCGGCGCGGTGCTGCTGCCGTTCTTCTCGTTTACTTCGTACCTGATCGCGATCCCGACGGGGATTAAGTTCTTCAACTGGATCGGCACCATGTGGCGCGGGCAGCTGACCTTCGAGACCCCGATGCTTTTCTCCGTGGGGTTCGCGGTCACGTTCCTCTTCGGCGGCCTGACCGGGGTCCTGCTGGCCTCACCGCCGCTGGACTTCCAGGTCACCGACACCTACTTCGTGGTGGCGCACTTCCACTACGTGCTGTTCGGCACGATCGTGTTCGCGGTGTTCGGCGGTATTTACTTCTGGTTCCCGAAGATCACCGGGCGGATGATGGACGACCGGCTCGGCCATCTGCACTTCTGGCTCACGTTCATCGGGTTCCACATCACGTTCCTGGTGCAGCACTGGCTGGGTAACGAGGGCATGCCGCGGCGCTACGCCGACTACCTGGAAACTGACGGTTTCACCACGCTCAACATGGTTTCGACGATCGGCGCCTTCCTCCTGGGCGCTTCGATGCTGCCGTTCCTGTACAACGTGTTCACCAGCGCTCGGTATGGGGTGCTGGTCGACATTGACGACCCCTGGGGGTTCGGGAACTCGCTGGAATGGGCCACCTCCTGCCCACCCCCGCGGCACAACTTCACCGAGCTACCGCGCATCCGGTCCGAACGTCCCGCATTCGAACTGCACTACCCCCACATGCGCGAACGCATGAAACTGGAAGCCCACGTACAGGCCACGCACCGCTACGGCCATGACTAGTCCGCGGGGAACACACCGTCCTTACTGCGCAGCAGATTCTCGCTCTCGTGCGAGTCCTATCCGGGCAGCGGCTGATGGGTGGCGACGGCCAGCCGGTTCCACACATTAATCGTGGCGATTGCCATCAGCGGCGCTACCACCTGCCTCTCGTCGAATAGCCGGCTGACCTCGTCCCAGACCGGGTCGGGCACGCCTGCCTCGCCGATGCGGGTGACGGCCTCGGTGAGCGCCAGGACGGCGCGTTCCTGCTCGGTGAACAACTCGGGTGCCTCACGCCACGCTGCGAGCACGTCCAGCCTGCGCTGCTGCTCGCCGGCCGCGCGGGCCTCGTGATTGTGCATGTCGAGGCAGAAGGCGCAGCCGTTGAGTTGCGAGGCGCGGATCTTCACTAGCTCGCCCAGCCGCCGGTCCAGCCCGCTGCGGTCGACGTAGCGTTTCGCGGAGGCCGATGACATCGAAGCGCTCGCGGTCCGCACTCCATCGTTGGTGCTGGAACTGCTTAACGCGGGTGGGAGTCCGCGCGACGTCGTTACGCGGTAGGCTTCCTGAGGTGCGGCACCACCGCAGCCCGGCTCTCGCTGTGCTGACTCTGACAGCACCGCCCCGGGTGTCAACGGCGGCCGAATGTGGGCTCTGGCACGGTTTCCGTGATGGACCCGGGCGCTGCGCGTTCGCCAGGTAGTTGATCACGTGGGCCGGTGTGCTGATCTTGGAGTGCTTGGGGTCCTGTTCCCGCATCTGGCCGAGTTACGGATTGACGATGTGCACGCCGCCGGACCGGTGGTGCGGATCGAGGCGAGCACGCTCACCGGCCGCGTGGCGTGTCCTGGCTGCGGAAGTCTGTCCGATCGGGCGCACAGCCGCTATGAACGGCGGTTGTCCGACACCGCGCTCTCGGGCCGGGAGGTGGTGATTCGGCTGCGAGTCCGCCGGTTGTTCTGCGATAACCCCGAGTGTGCCAAGAAGACCTTCGCTGAAGCGGTGCCGGAGTTGGCGGCTCGCTATGGCCGGCGCACCACGGCGCTGGAGCGGGTGTTGTGCGCAGTCGCGCTGGCGTTGGGTGGTCGCGCCGGGGCGCGGTTGACCCAGCGCCTAGCCGCCGCGGTCAGCCGGATGACGTTGTTGCGCCTGGTTCGTGCCTTGCCCGATCCCGAACGATCGACTCCTCGGGTGCTGGGCGTAGACGACTTCGCTTTACGCCGTGGGCACCACTACGGCACGATCCTGATCGATATCGAGTCCCGCCGCCCAGTCGACGTGCTGACCGACCGCACCGCCGAAACACTGACCGCGTGGTTACAAGACCATCCTGGTGTGGAGATCGTCTGTCGAGACCGCACCGGCGCCTACGCCGAGGGCGCCCGCGCCGGCGCACCGGACGCGCTGCAAGTGGCTGATCGATGGCACGTGTGGAACAACCTCGCTGGCGCCGTCGAGAAAGCCGTGGCCAAACACCAGAAATGCTTGCAGGCAGCGGTTGATGTCTCCACTGACTCCGAAACCGATAATTCTGCCACTGATTCGGATGTTCATGGTCAGCACACCGAGGACGATCCAGCTCTCGTGCCGGGAATGTCGGTGCAGCCCGCTGACAGGACCGATCGGATTGCCTATCGCACGCGGGAGCGCTACGCGGCGGTCCACACACTGCTGGAGCAGGGCGTGGGGATCCGGGCGATCGCTACCCGACTTGGGTTGGCGCGGGGCACGGTGCGCCGCTTCGCCCGCGCCGAGACGGTCGAGGAGCTGCTGACCCGTAACGGGACCGGACGACGCGCCAGCCTGCTGGACGAGTTCAAGCCCTACCTGCACCAGCGCTGGAACGCCGGCTGCACCAACGCCACACGCCTGTTTCACGAGATCAAACAACGCGGGTACTGAGGCGGCCGGAAGATCGTGCTCGAGTACCTGCACCCATTCCGCGCAGCCGGACACGTCCCCGAGCCACCCGGTAAACCCCCGTCGGTCCGGCGAGCCGTGGGCTGGATCATGAGGGATCCCGCCAACCTAGAGCCAGACAACCAACGTCAGCTCGATGCGATTCTGGCCACCAGCCCACCACTCGCGGCGCTGACCAGCCATGTCCGCGCCTTCGCGACCATGATGTGCGGCCTGCGCGGCCACGAACTTGAGAAATGGATGCACTCCGTCGACACCGACGACCAACCGGCGCTGCACTCCTTCGTTCGCGGACTCCGCCGCGACCAGGACGCGGTCACCGCCGGACTGACCCTGCCCTACAACAGCGGCCCGGTCGAAGGACACGTCAACCGAATCAAAACGATCAAGAGACAGATGTTCGGTCGCGCCAAGACCGACCTGCTCGGCCATTCGGCTGGCCGGCACCATCGTCGTCGGCACCGGTGGTGTGGCCGCGTTGCTGCTGGCGGCGCGCCGTCAGCGCACCACCGAGTTGGACCTGTTGCAAAAGGAGCAGGCTCAGCGGTTGCAAGAACTCCGCACGAACGGCCTGGTGATCGTCTACTTCGGTCCGAACTGGACGATCGAACAAGCCCAGCCAACAACCGGCTCAGCAGCGCCGCATCTCAACGGCGCGCAGCTGCCGATCCTCTAAAGAGGGCATCTGATCTAGATTTGGGCGGTGATGTTCGATTTGGGTCGTTCGATTCGCCAGGTTCGGGTGGATTCATCGGCCAGGGTGCGGCTCATTATGTTAGTGGACCATCGTGCGCGAACGCTGGGGCAGTGCCTCGTAGTCGCGTACGAGCCGGCGGTGCAGCATCAGCCAACCTAGCGTGCGCTCTACCACCCATCGACGGGGTAACACGTGGAATCCCTTGGCGGTAGGGCGTTTGACGACTTCAACTTGGACGCCCTGCTGGGCTCCGTGGCGGATGACCGTGTTGTTGTAGCCGCCATCCACCCATGGCATGGACACGCTCGGATGTGCAATGGCGATTTGATCCAGGACCGCCTGCCTGCCAACGGAATCCTGTACCGATGCCGCAGTTACCACCAGCAGCAGACCCAACGCATCGGTAGCGATGTGCCGCTTACGGCCCTTGATTTTCTTGCCCGCATCGATTCCTTGACTGGATTCACTGACATTGCACGAGGTTTTCACGCTCTGCGAGTCGATAATCGCTGCTGTCGGAGCCGCCGCACGACCTCTTGCCACGCGGACCCGATCACGCGGCAAGTCATGCAACGCCTCGGTCGTGCCATCGGCCTCCCACTTGGCGTAGTAGTCATAGACCGTCTTGTAGGGCGGGAAGTCGTGCGGTAAGTACTCCCAGGCGATCCCGGTTCGGCACACATACATGATCGCGTTCACGATCTCCCGCAAGTCATGTACCCGCGCCGTGGTTCCCGGCCCGCGCCGTGCGGCACGCCATGCCGTCAAGGTCGGCTCGATCAACGCCCACTGGGCATCGGACAGGTCGCTGCGATACGCACGCCGGGAAATCACAAGTTGATCAAGGGAGCCAAGATCAGATGCCCTCTTAGCTGGCGGCGGCCGGGATCAAATGCTGGTTACGTCTTCGCGGTCCTGTCCGCCGGCGGCGCGCAGATCCGGGTTCGCTGCGCGAATGGCGGCGGCGTGCTGGACGTGTTCGGCGGCCAGCCTGGCGGCCGAGTTGGCGTCGCCTTCCCGGATGGCCTTCAGGATGGCGTCGTGGTCGCGCTGCAGCGCCTCGGCGGCGTCTTTGCTTCCCCAGATGGTCGCGGGTGGGGTGAAGCGGACCCACAGCGTTTCGACGTACTGCAGGACCAGCGGCGATGCCTGCTCGTAAATCGTGAAGTGGAACTGCTTGTTCAGGCGGGACAGCTCGGCGGGAGCGGCTCCGTCCCGGAGTGCACGGTCGATCTCGGCGTGCTGCTGCTCGATCTCCTGCAGCTTGTCGGGAGTCATCCGCTCGACAGCCATCTCCGAGGCGACGGATTCCACGGCGGCTCGCAGTCGGTAGAGGTCCGCGGCGGTCTCCGGGGTCATCTCGCGGACCGAGGCGCCCTTGTGGGTGGAGTAGACGATCATGCCGTCGGCTTCCAGGATGCGCAGTGCTTCCCGGACCGGCGTCGGACTGACCCCGTATCGCTTGGCCAGCACCGTCTGCTTGATCAGCTCTCCGGGGCGGATCGTGCCTGCGGCGACGTCTTCGCGGATCCGGTCGGCGACCCAGGCCGTGCGGCTCTGAGGTGGGGAATCCGCATTACCGATGCTCATGTGTCGCCCTTCTGCCCGTCCGGTGGTGACCAGGAGTCAACAGTCAACAGTCTATTGCCTATCGACTAACCCAAGGTAGTTGGGCACGGCAGTCCATGGACAACACTCTATAGAGTATGTAGCTTCTGTGCAGCCGCCAACGAGGGCGGCCCGATCACGTCGAGCGGGAGAAGTGCATGTACGCACACACGGGACTGACCCGGCACGTCGCGAAGTGGATCGTCGAGCAGCAGGCGCGGCCGTTGCCCGCCGACCTCGACCACCACCTGCGCCGGATGACCCTCGACGCGGTGGCGGGCATGGTCGCCAGCTCGGTCGGACCGGTGTCGGGGGCCGTTGCGCGGCACGCCGCCGCGCTCTATCCCGGCGATGTGGCGACCGCGATCGGGCACGGTACGTCGTCGGTGCTGGGCGCGGCGCTGGTGAACGGCACCAACGGGCATGGCATCGAATCCGATGAGGGCTACACCCCCGGCAGCATGCACCCCACCTCGGTGGTACTGCCGACGGTGTTCGCCCTCGGCCAGAGCCTCGGTGCCGATACCGGACGCGTGCGGGTTGCGGCTGCGATCGGCATGGAGCTTGCCTGCCGGATCGCAGCAGCCGGTCACCCGGCCACCCGCAATCGCCATTTCCACAACACCCCGCTGGGCGGTGTTTTTGGTGCCACAGCCGCGGCGGCAGTGTTGCGTGGGTTGTCGGAGTCCGAGACCGCGCACGCCCTCGGCATCGCTGGCTCGCACGCGGGTGGACTTTTCGAGTTCCTCGGCGATTCGGCCGAAGTGAAGCGATTCCACCCGGGCAAGGCCGCGCGAGACGGAATTGCCGCAGCCGATCTGGCCGTCGCCGGACTCACTGGTCCGACCACGGTCCTGGAAGGCGCGGACGGGTACTTCGCCGCCTACGCCGGACCGGTCGGGGAGGCGTGGTTCCCCGACCGCGTCACCGACGGGCTGGGGGAGGAGTGGGTCCTGCAGAAGACCTACGTCAAGCCCTACCCGTGCTGCCGGCATCTGCACGGTGCCATCGACGGCGCGCTGGAACTACGCCGCGAGCACGCGATCGACCCAGCCGACATCGTTGCGGTGCGGGTCGAGACATTCCCGATCGCTGCCCGGCACACCGGGACCGATCTGGACACGATCTTGCAGGCCCAGCTGAGCCTGCCCTACACGGTTGCGGTCGCCTTCACCCGGGGCGCGGTGACGCTGACCGACTTCGAGTCCGCAGCCCGCGCCGACTCAGCCGTTCGATGCCTCATGGACCGCGTCACGGTGGCCGTGGATCCGGAAGCAGATGCCGCCTATCCGCGGTCCGGCCGCCCAGCACGAATCACTCTCGAACTCGCCAGCGGGCACACTCACACCACATGGGTGCAGCACCCCTACGGCGAGCCGGCGAACCCGCTTTCCGATGAGGCGCTCGAGACCAAGGTCCGCGGGTTGTGCGAACCAGTGGTCGGCGCAGCCGCCACCACTGACCTCATTACTGCCGTCCAGGCCTTCGACGGACTGGACTACCTGACCGATATCGACCGCGCGATCCGCGCCAGCGCGACCGTCGCCGGCTGAACCAGCACGTTCTCACGACTGACCGCACCACGTTGCAAGGAGCCATCCAATGAAGGTTGGTGTCGAAGCGCTGGAGCTCACCTACGGGGAGCACCGAGCCGTGAAAAATCTTGACCTGACGATCCCCGATGGGAATTCAGTTGTCCTGTTGGGACAGTCAGGGTGCGGGAAGACGAGCACCATGCGGTGCATCGCCGGTCTCGAATCCCCTTCCGGCGGCCGGATCACCATCGGTGACCGGACGGTGTACGACGGATCGAGTGGGACATCGGTCCCGTCGCACAAGCGCAACGTCGGCATGGTCTTCCAGTCCTACGCCGTTTGGCCGCACATGACCGTGCTCGACAACGTCGCATTCCCGCTGAAGATGAAGGGAGTCGGTCGGGCCGAGGCCCGCCGCAAAGCCGTAGACGTGCTCGACATCGTCGGCCTGGGCCACCTGGGCGAGCGCGGGGCCAGCATGCTCTCCGGCGGCCAGATGCAGCGGGTCGCGCTTGCCCGTTCGATGGCCATGGAGCCCGCGGTGCTGCTGCTGGACGAGCCGCTGTCCAACCTCGACGCGCGGCTGCGCGACGAGCTGCGGGTGGAGCTGCGGCGGATCCAGGTCGAGCGCGGCCTGACCAGTCTCTACGTCACCCACGACCAGCAGGAGGCGCTCTCGCTGGCCGACCGGATCGCCATCATGCAGGGCGGCCGGATCACCCAGCTCGGGACGCCGGAAGAGATCTACGCCGTTCCGGCCAGCGCGTCCATCGCGAGCTTTCTCGGCGTCACCAACGTTTTCGAGGTCGAACGAGCCGAGCAGAACCGGGTACTGCTGTCCGGATACAGTCAGGAGCTCGTGGTCGACGAGGTCGAGCCCGGCGCCGTCGGACCGCGCTTCGCCTGCATCCGGCCCGAGCACGTCCGCGTCGACCCGGGCACACCCGAGGAGACCGATCCGCCGTCGGTGAACCGGATGCACGGCACCGTCGAAGTCGCGGTCTTCCAGGGCGCCTCGATCAGGTGCACCGTGCGCACCGGCTCAGGTCTGGCGGTGGAGGCGATTTGCCCGCCACCCACGACCGGGACGCTCACCGCCGGGACCGAGGTCTCGATCCGCGTCGAGGCGCGCGCCGTCCGGCTGCTCCCGGAGCACGTCGCCGGCGTGCAGGAGGTCGTCGCGGCATGACCACCACACCGACCAGACCTGCCCCTGCGTCGGCCGCACCGGGTGCCGGCGCACCGCGCCGCCGACGCCGCAACCCGGTCCCGCTTCGCACCCGAATCCTCGGGCTCCCGCTGCTGGCGTTCGTCTCCTTCCTCGTCCTGGTCCCGGCCGCGCTGATCGTGGTGGCCGCATTCGCCACCGATGTGCCCCGGCCGGGCAACTCGGGGCTTGCGTTCACGCTGGAGAACCTGCGAGTCCTCGCGGCCGAGGGAGTGCTTGCCGCGGCGCTGAATTCGCTGATCATCGCGGTCGGCGCCACGGTGCTGGCACTGGTGATCGGAGGGGCCCTGGCGTTCGTGGCCGCTCGGACCGACGCCCGGGCCCGCGGTTTCCTCTACCTGATCGGCCTGATGCCGATGTTCCTGCCGTCCTACGTGGGCGCACTGGCCTGGTCGATCCTCGCCAGCCCCGGAGCCGGGCTGATCAACGTCGCGTTCCGCGACGCCGGTGCGACGGGGCCGATCGTGAACATCTACTCGATCGTCGGGGTCATCGTGGTGATGGCGATGTACTACGCCCCGTACGCCTTCCTGATGATCCACAGCTCGATGTCGCTGATGAACCCCGACCTCGAGGACGCGGCCGGGGTGCACGGCAGTCCGACCTGGCGCACCATCCGTTCGGTCACCGTGCCGCTCTCGCTCCCGGCGATCCTGGGATCCGGCCTGCTGATCTTCGTGCTGGTCTTCGAGAACTTCCCGGTCTCCCAGGTGCTAGCCACCCCGGGCGGGATCGACACGCTGCCGACTTTCATCTACAAGCTGATGAATACCACGCCGTCGCGCGGCAACGAGGCCGCAGTGATCGCGAACGTGCTCGTCGCGGTGGTGTTAGCGGTCACCTGGATGCAGCGCCGCTACTTGGCCAACCGTTCGTTCACCACGGTTTCGGGCAAGGGCGTCAAGGCCCGCACGATTGCACTGGGACGTTGGCGTACGCCGGTGCTGGTCATCGCAGTCGGCTACTTCGTGCTGTCGATCGTGCTGCCCTTGCTCGCTCTGCTGCTGTCGGCGGTCCGGAGTTCTCCGTACATGAGCTCGTTCAGTTCGCTCGCCGAGCCGGGTGCGCTCGACGTGAGTTCTTTCGCCGCAGCGCTGACGTCCGACGGTTTCCTCGGGGCGGCCACCAACAGCGTGGTGGTCGCGGTCGCCGCTGCGGTCACCGGCACCGGGCTCGCCTTCGTGGTCGGCTATGTGGTGTACCGCACGAAGTCCTGGGGCCGCGGTGCGTTGGAGAACGTGTCGATGGTTCCGCTGGCCATCCCGCACGTCGTGCTCGGTATCGGTTTGCTCTGGACCTGGCTGGTCATGCCCCTGCCGGTCTACGGCACGCTCTGGGTGCTGATCATCGGTTTCGTAGCAGTCCAAATGCCGCAGGGATTCCGGGGTATCGCCGCCTCGATCCGGGCCACTGACCGGGATCTGGAGGACAGCGCCGTGATGCTCGGGGCTCGTCGAAGCAGGGCGATCGCCGTGATCACCCTGCCACTGCTGCGGGTTTCGGTGCTCTCCACGTTCCTGCTCCTGCTCATGCTGAGCATGCGTGAGCTGACTGTGCCGCTGTTCCTCTACACCTCCGACACCGAGATCCTCTCGATCGCCATCTACGACCAGTTCGAGAACGGCGGTGCACTCAGCGAAGCCTCGGCCACCGCGCTCATCTACTGCGCGATCATGTTCCTGCTCAGCTACCTGCCGCGTCGGTTCGGCGCGGGTTCGGGAGGCCACGGTGCCTGAGACGATGAAAACCCCCCGTCCTCGGGCGCGTAGTGCGGCGCTTCTGGCCCTGGTAGCCGTGGTGAGCCTGGTGGTGTCGGCGTGCGGCGGCTCGGTGCACAACACGCCAGCCGCCCGCGCGGCCAAGCTCCTTGCCGCTGCGCAGGTGGACACCACCGATGGCCTGACCATCGACGGGGAAAAGATCGCTGACAAAGCGCTCTACGACGCAGCCAAGGGCAAGAAGGTCGTGCTGTACTCGGCCGCGGGCAAGGAGGCCGAGGACCTCACCATCGCCCGGTTCACCGCGGAGACCGGTATCCCCGTCGAGCTGACCCGGCTGCCGAACAACAAGCTCGCCGAGCGAGCGCTGTCCGAGCACGGCGCCGGTCGCCTCGGGGCAGACGTGATCCGGCTGACCGACCCGCGCACCGCACGCGATTTCGGCGAGGCCGGGGTGTACGTGCCTTACCGGACACCGTTCCACGACAAGCTGGTCGCCGCGGGCGCCACAGTGGACGCGAAATGGTTCCCGGCCTACTACTTCGTCAACGCAATGGCCTACAACTCCGCCATCCACACCGAGAACCCGCCGGACGGCTGGGAGGACCTCGCCGACCCGCGGTACGAAGGGCAGCTCGGGATCGTCGCGATCACCACTGGTGGGACCCTGAGCGCGCTCACCCGGTTCCAGATCGAGCAGTTCGGCCCGGAATACCTCGACCGCCTGGCTGCCCAGCAGC
This sequence comes from Saccharopolyspora sp. NPDC045941, assembly GCF_056431445.1. Lineage (NCBI taxonomy): Bacteria > Bacillati > Actinomycetota > Actinomycetes > Pseudonocardiales > Pseudonocardiaceae > Saccharopolyspora > Saccharopolyspora sp. NPDC045941. The sequence goes on along the minus strand of NZ_JBWKKU010000028.1, from coordinate 88,207 downwards.
CTCGGGTGTTCAACTCCACGTCGACCGAAGTGGATGCCTTGGCTCGCGGTGAAATCTCGGTCGCGACCGTCAGCGTCAACAACGCCTTCGGCGCGCAGGACCACGGTGCACCCATCCGCTTGGTCATCCCAAAGGAGGGGGTTTCGGCTTCGGAAGGACCGCTCGGGCTCACGTCGAAGGGCGCGGACAACCCTGCGGCCCAGGTGTTCGCCAACTGGTCGCTGTCCAAGGCCGGCCAGAAGTTCGTCGGCTCCCAGGGCTTCGTGCCGGTCCGCACCGACATCGGTCCGGTCCGCACTGGCGAGTACGAGTTGCCCGCAGCCAACTCACCGCGCTTCCACTTGCTCGACGAGGAGGGCTTCGCCCGGCACGCGAAGGCCGACGAAGCGCTGTGGAAGCTGAAGTTCGACTTCATCGGCTGAAACACCTGCCCCACGAATACGAGAGGCATCAGCATGACTTCGACCCTCGACCGTTCGAGCGATGGAGCGGGCGCTGACGACCTGGCCCGCAGCGACCTGCTCGAGTCGGTCAACTCGTTCGCCGCGCGGCACCTCGCTCCCGGCGCGCTGGAGCGGGCGCACGACCCGCACTACCCGTGGGACATCGCCGCCAAGCTGGGCGAGCAGGGCCTGCTGGGCCTGACGATCGCCGAGGAGGACGGCGGACAGGGAGCTGGCCTGTCCGCTGCGGTCGCAGTGATCCAGGCTGTCGCACAGCACTGCCCGAAGAGCGCCGACATCCTGCAGGCCGGGAACTTCGGTGCGATCCGCACGTTCGCCGAATTCGGCTCTCCTGAGCAGAAGGCCGCATACCTGCCCGACCTATTCGCTGGACGCGGCCTGATCTCACTCGGTATGAGCGAACCCGAAGCAGGATCGGCAGCCACCGAACTCGCCACCAGTGCTGTCGAGGACGGCGACGACCTCGTCGTCAACGGCACCAAGATCTGGGGCACGCACAGCGTCGACGCCACGTTGTTCCTGGTCTACGTCCGCTTCGGCCCTGGCACCCGCAACATCGGGTCGGTGCTGATCGAGCGTGGTGACCCCGGTTTCACGGTCGGCGAACCGTCGGCCTACATGAGCGGTGAGACCTGGGCCCAGCTCTACTTCGACGACTGCCGCATCCCGAAGTCGCGGATCCTGCTCGGCCCGGGCGGGTTCAAGAAGCAGATGAGCGGCTTCAACGTCGAGCGCATCGGCAACGCCTCCCGCTCACTGGCGCTAGGCAGGCTCGCGTTCAACCTTGCCCGCGAGCACGTCTCCAATCGAACCCAGTTCGGCCGCACCCTCAACGAGTTCCAGGGCGTGCAGTGGATCTTCGCCGAGGCGGCTGTCGCGTTGGACTCCGCGGATGCGTTGCTCGCCCGTGCGGTGGCCAACGCCGAGGACGGGCTCCCTTCGGCTTATGAGACGACCGTGGCGAAGTACGCCGCCAATACGGCTGGGTTCAAGGCGGCTGACGCGGCGATGCAGATGATGGGCGCACTGGGCTACAGCACCGAGTCGCTCGTCGAGTACTGCCAGCGCCGTACCCGCGGCTGGATGATCGCCGGCGGATCGTTGGAAATGATGAAGAACAGGATCGCGGAGGAGATCTTCGGCCGCCGGTTCTCGCAGCGGGCAGCGTCGTGAGCACCGACCTGCGACCGGTCCGGGTCGAGCACGACGGCGATGTGGCCGTCGTCGTGCTCGACAACCCGCCGGTGAACGCCAGCACAGCTGCCCTCCGGTCCGGACTGCTGGACGCGTTGGGGGAGACCGCGGCCGACGAGACGCTGACCGGTGTCGTTCTGATCGGTGCGGGCAAGCACCTGATGTCCGGGTCGGATCTGCGCGAGTTCTCCGCCGACGTGGTGCCGGAACCGCAGCTGCCCGAGGTCATCGCCGCGATCGAGTCGCACCCGCTACCCGTGGTCGCGGCGCTGTCCGGTTCCACCCTGGGCGGCGGGCTGGAACTCGCCCTGGCGTGCGACCGGCGAATCGCGCTTGCGGGCGGCCAGGTCGGACTGCCCGAGGTAGGCCTCGGGATGATCCCGGGAGCGGGCGGGATCGTCCGCGGCGTGCGGCTGCTGGAACCATCGCGTCTGCTCGAGCTGGTGGTTGAGGCCAAGCCGATCCCGGTCGAGCAGGCCGTTGAGCTCGGTCTGGTCGACGAAGTCGTCACCGGCAAGCTGCGTGGTACCGCGGTGGCCGCGGCCCGGACCGAGTCCAAGCGAGTGCTCAGCACCTTGCCGCCGCGGACCGGGAAGCCGGGCTTGCTCGAAGAAACCGCCCGTCGGCTGATCACTCGGCGCGGCGCGGAACCGGCGGTCGTCGCCGCGGCAGGCGCGGTCCTGGCCGCAACCGCACTACCCGCGACGGCAGCACTGCGGCATGAGCGGGCGGAATTCACCCGACTCCGACGCGGCCCCGATGCTGCAGCCCGACGTCACCTGTTCTTCGCCCGGACCACAGCCGCCCGTGCTGGACGACCGGAAGTCGAGCGTCCAATCCGGACTGTTGGTGTGGTCGGGGCCGGCACGATGGGCGCAGCTATCGCTCGGGCGTTCACCTCAGCTGGTGTTGACGTGGCCCTCGTCGATCGTGAACGGGCAGCGCTGGAGCGAGCCTCCAGTCAGGTGGCGCGCGCTGGCGACGATGCCGTCGCCAGGCTGCGTACCGGGAACGAGCTCGAGCTGATGTCGGATGCGGACCTGGTGGTGGAGGCCGTCGTCGAGGACCACGATGCGAAGGCCGCGGTGCTCGGCGAGGTCTCCACGGTCGTCCGAGCAGGGGTACCGCTAGCGACCAACACGTCCTACCTCGACATCGACGCGCTGGCCGCGACAGCCGGCGCTGATCCGGAGCGAGTGCTGGGCATGCACTTCTTGGCGCCTGCACACCGCACTCGCGTGCTGGAGGTCGTGCGCGGACGTTCGACCTCGGCCGACGTGCTGGATCACGTGCTGTCGGCAGCACGGCTGCTTGGCAAGCTCCCGGTGATCGTCGGAGTCTGCGACGGATTCGTCGGCAACCGGATCTTCTCCGCGTACCGGCACCAGTGCGAACTGCTCGTGGAGGAAGGAGCGACGCCGCGGCAGGTGGATGACGCGCTGCTCGGAATCGGCGTCGCGATGGGCCCGTTCGCGGTGGCTGACATGTCCGGACTGGACGTCGCCTGGCACGCGCGGCGGCGCCGGGACGCCGACCGGGACCCGCGCGAACGGTACTCGGACCTGGCCGACCGGTTCGTGGAGAAGGGGAGGCTCGGGCAGAAAACCGGCGCTGGCTGGTACCGCTACACCCACGGAGACCGCACGCCTCACGACGACCCGGGCACCGACGTGTTGATCGCCGATACCCGCGCCGCCAACAGGATCACCCCTCGCGCGATCGGTCCTGAGGAGATCGTCGAGAGGGTGCTCACCGCGACCGCGAATGAGGCGGCACTGGTGCTCGCCGAGGGCGTAGCCGCCAGACCCGGTGACATCGACGTCCTGATGACCCGGGGCTACGGCTTCCCGGAACGCCTCGGAGGGCCGTGCCACTGGGCAACCACCCAGCCGCCCGCGCAGTACGAGGCAGCCGTCCAGCGATTGGGTTCGGCCGTCGGTTGGGGATTCCAGCCTGGTGACCCGGCCTTGTTGCGCTGACCGGGCACCGGGGCCGCCGGGTTTTCGTTCAGCCGAGCAGCACGGCGTGCTGGGCGACCGACGCCACTGCGCGGCCGTTCCGATCGAAGAGTGTGCCGCGGGCCAGTCCGCCGTCCTCCCCAGCGGCCGGGCAGTCCTGCACGTAGAGGAACCAATCGCCCGGCTCCGGCTCGGCGTGGAACCACATCGCGTGGTCCGCGCTGGCCGCGGGCCGGTGCAGGTCCGCCTGCTCGCCGCGGGCCCGGGCGACCACCGGCAGCAGCGAGCGGTCCGAGGCGAAGGCCAACACCGCGCGCCGCAGGTGGCTGTCGGCCTCCGGTATCGGGTCGGCACGAAGCCACAGGCAGCGCGGCGCGAACGGATCGTCCAACGGGGCATCCACCGGGCGCACGTCCAGCGGACGGGAGGCGGTGCGCCAGTCGCCATGCGGCGGCAGGCGCACCCCGTCCGCGGGCAGGCCGGCGGCCCGGCGCTGCGAGAGCGTGGGGAGCGATTCGGGATCCGGAACTCGCGGTGGCCGAACCGCGGCGGTGGAACCGCTCGGTACGCCGGGGCCCAGCGCCACGAGCCCGGTGACCAGTTCGCGTCCCGACTGCTCGGCGCCGACAGCGAGCACGGTCCGGGTGCGGCCCTGCGGATGGTGCGGACCGGGTAAGTGATCGGCTCGCCCGGCCGTCCTGGGCGGAGGAAGTAGATGTGCAAGGACTCGACGAACCGGTCGGCAGGGGCGTGCTCACCGGCCGCCAGCACGAGCTGGGCGAGCAATTGCCCGCCGAACACGCGTTGGTCGAACGCGGCTGCGGGGGAGCCGACCAGGTATCCGCCTTCCCAGCGCAGCTTGATCCGGTCGGCGAGCGGGGTCCGGTTCACCACTCCGGGCAGCGAGGTTTCGTCGCCCTGGGGGCCTTCGGCGGTGCATTCCATATCGATGTGGTCCAAACCGCAGACATTACAATACATACTCTATAGAGTATTGAATGACTCTGGAAGTGACGCCGGTCGGCCCGGTGGAACACCCCGAACCCAGCCGAGGAGTGCAAGATGACTCAGAACCCCTCCCCGTCGCAGACCGATCGCGCTCCCAGCGCGGCCACGCTGTCCGCTCCGTTGCTGCACCCCGCATCGGTCGCGATCGTGGGGGCCTCCGATGACCCGAAGAAGACGACGGGCCGGCCCCAGCGCTTCCTCGCGGCCGCCGGGTACGAGGGCACCGCCTGGTTCGTCAACCCGCGTCGGGAGACGGTCCAGGGAGAAAGGGCGTATCCGAGCCTGTCCGCGCTACCCGGGGTTCCTGACCACGTCTACGTGATGACGGGTGCCGAAGCCGCCGTCGACACCGTGGCCGAGGCTGCCCGCCTCGGCGTTCCCGTGGTGACTGTGCTGTCCTCCGGTTTCGCGGAGGAGGGTGAGGAAGGCAAGGCACGCGAGGACCGGCTGCGCGCCGCCGCCGCGCAGGGCCCAACCCGGGTCGTCGGCCCGTCCAGTCTTGGCGTGGTCAACCCGCGCGACGGCGTCATGCTCACCGGCAACGCGGCATTCGGCGAACCGAACACGCCGACCGGCGGGATCTTCGTCGCCTCGCAGTCGGGCAGCGTGATCGGCGCACTCGTGTCGCGGGCTCGCGGCAGGGGGATCGGGTTCGCCGGCCTCGTGTCCACCGGCGGCGAGGCTGATCTGTCGCTGGGCGAGATCTGCTCCGCGACTCTGGACGATCCGGCGATCACCTCCTACGCGCTGTTCCTGGAATCCCTGCGGCATGCCGGTGATCTGGCCGAATTCGCCGCTGCGGCGCACCGCGCGGGCAAACCGGTCGCGGTCTACAAGCTGGGCCGCTCCGATGAAGCAGCGGCGCTCACCGTGTCGCACACCGGTGCCTTGGCCGGGGAGGACAGCGAAGCGGAGGCCTTCTTCCGGGCGTGCGGTTTCGCCCGGGTCTCCACCTTCGAGGGCCTGTGCGAGGCACCGCCACTGCTGGAGCGGATCCCGGCGGATGGTCCCACCCGCCCGCGCGTCGGTGTCGTCACCACCACCGGCGGCGGCGCGGCGATCATGGTGGACCAGCTGGCGCTGCGCGGTCTGTCCGTGCGCGGACCGAGCCACGAGCTCGTCGACAGGATGGCTGCCGCGGGTGCACCGGTCCCGCACAGCCTCATCGCCGACCTCGGTCTGGCCGGCGCGAAGCACGACATCGTCTCCGCAGCGCTGCGAGAGCTGCAGGACTCAGGCGAGTTCGACGTGATCCTGTTCGTCATCGGCTCCTCGGCACGACTCAACCCCGAGCTCGCCGTGCAGGCGCTGGCCGAACGCGGCGGGCACACCGTGCCGGTCGTCGGGTTCGCGCTGCCGGAGGCGCCGGACGCGGCGAACCTGCTCGCCTCTTCAGGGGTCCCGGCTTTCCGCACCCCCGAGTCCTGTGCGGACGCGATCGCCGCCGCGTTCTCCCGCCGGTCTGCCACCATCGACCCAAAGCGGATCGTCGGTTTGCCCGAGGAAGCCCCGCGGCTTCTCGACGAGCAGACCTCGGCCGAGCTGCTCGCCGGCGTCGGCGTGCCGACCTTGCCGTCGGTGGCCCTCAAGACCGCTTCGATCGACGAGGAGATCTCCCTGCCGTTCGGCTACCCGGTCGTGGTCAAGGCACTCTCGGACCAGCTCGCGCACAAGACCGATGCCGGCGGTGTCGCTCTCGACGTCTCCGACGTTGACGCGCTGCGTGCCGCAGTGCGCGGGATCGTCTCAGATGTCGCTGAGAAGGCCGGGATCGTCATCGATCGGGTGCTGGTGCAGCCGATGGCGGACAAGGGCGTCGGCGAGGTGCTGGTTGGTTACCGGCGCAGTCCGGACGTGGGCCCGGTCGTGGTGCTCTCCACTGGCGGCGTGCAGGCTGAGCTGTACCAGGACAGCGCCATCCGACTGGCCCCGGTCGACCACGCTACCGCGAAGGAGATGATCGACGAGGTCACCGGTCTGGTCGTCCTCAAAGGACACCGCGGCGCACCAGCCGGCGACGTCCAGGCCATGGCCCACGTGGTGGTCGCGCTTTCCCGTCTCGCGACCGACCAGCCGTCTGTGCTGGAAGCGGAAGCGAACCCGGTTGTTGTGCACACCGCAGGCGTAGTCGCGCTCGACGCGCTGGTCCGCCGGATCGATGACCAGGGTCACGGGAAATCGTGATGCGATGAGCTGCCAGCCGCTGTGGCCACTGGTCGACGGGCGGACCCGGTGGCCACAGCGTCAGCGTTGGCGCCCAGAGTGATCGTGGCGATCCGGGTGGTGGCGGGAGCAGGATGCCTGCGCCGTCCGCTCACGACGCGGACGCGATCTCGGTCGGGATCGCGGCGCTGATCGCAACCGGCCTGCGGTCGACCAGCATCGACGAGGCGATCGCCGCGCTGCGCGCAGTGGTCGAACACCGCGACGACCTGGTCAAGCAGCGCACGCAGACGATCAACCGCCTGCATGTGTTGCTCACCAAACTCATCCCCGCGGGCGCACCCACCCAACTGACGGCCCAGATCGCAGCTGAGCTGCTGCGCACAGTTCGGCCACGCGACATCGCGGGACGCACTCTGCGACGTCTCGCTGCCGACTTGGTAGCCGAGGTCCGTCGTCTCGACCGGCGAATCACTACCGCCGACACCGACATCGCCACCACGGTCGAGCACACCGGCACGACGCTCACCCGGCTCTACGGCATCGGGACCGGGCTCGCCGGCAAGATCCTGGCCCGGGTCGGCAGCGTGCACCGGTTCCGTTCCGCGGCGGCGTTCGCTTCCTATACCGGTACCGCGCCGATTGAGGTGTCCTCCGGCGACGTGAAACGGCACCGGCTTTCCCGCGCTGGGGATCGTCAACTCAACCATGCCCTGCACAGGATGGCGTTGAGTCAGATACGCCACGACACCGAAGGCCGCGCCTACTATCGACGCAAGCGCGCGGCGGGAAAGAGCCATAAGGAAGCTATGCGGTGCTTGAAAAGGAGACTTTCCGACACCGTCTACCGCCAACTTCTCCACGACGCCGAGCGGACGTTGGCGGCGGGCCCGGCAGGACACTCGGGGGCGGCTCTATCGTCCAGCGCGGCTGACTGACACCCCGCACATCAGCACTTCGGACAAGTCACTTACCAGGCCCGCCACTACCAACCATACAAGACCAACTTGACACAGAGAGGCGCCGTTTCCGCTACAGCCCCCGGTGCCGCGGCCGCCGTACCGGTGGTGGACGTGCTGACCGAGCTCGGGGTGGTGTGACCATGCTGCTGACACTGATCGAGGCCGAGAACGGTGCCCTCACCGCAGGTTCGGCGGGCGTGGTGGCGCGGGCGCACGCGTTGGCCGGTGAGCTGGGCGTGCCGGTCGGCGCGGGCTTGCGGGATCAGCGGTTCGACCCAGCACTGGGGAGGCTGCATGGACGCCAAGACCATCCTGGCGATCAACACCGATCCCCAAGCCCCCATGGTCACCCGCGCCGCCTACGCGGTGATCGGCGATGCGCACGAGGTTCTCCCCGCCGTGATCGAGGAAATCGAACGACGCACTCGGACCGGCTAGGTGTCGCCGCATGCGGTGATTTAGTCACGGTGACGAAATTGGCCAGATCTTTGTGCTTCTCCCGACTCCCGGAGGAGGATTTCTTCGGGAGTCGGGGCCGGGGTTCGTCATTTCCGCCAGCGCTTTGGCGGATTCTCCATCGGCACGCCGTCCTCGGAGAGCGGCGGAGCGGGAAGGTCGGCGCTCGAGGTGAGTGGTGCCGCTCCGGTCAGGGGCCTTCCCGCCGGCTCCTTGAGGAAGAGGGTGCTCACGAGTCCGATCGCTCCTGCTGCGATGAGGTAGTAGCCAGGCCAGTCGAGGTTTCCCGTCGTGGTCACCGCGATTCCGATGACTGTGGGTGCGGTTCCGGCGAAGGCTGACACGAAGACGTTGAAGATGATGGCGAGGCTGCCGTACCGGATGAAGGTGGGGAAGAGCGTGGGCAGGGTGGACGGGGTCACTGCTGCGAAGCAGAGCAGGGCGAAACCCATGATCAGCAAGCCGCCGACCTGACCGGCGAGGCCCGTCCGCAGCAACCACACCGAAGGCAGGCCGAACAGGACGAGCACCGCGCTGCCGGTGAGCAGGATCGGTTTCCTCCCGATCCGGTCGCTGAGCTTGCCGACGAAGACGATGACGATCAGCATGGCCAGCATGACGGCCGCCTGGAGCACGGTCGCCAACACCCCGCTGCTTCCGTTCTGGCCGTGTGCCGGCAGGGTGGCCGTCAGGTAGGTCGGCACGTAGTTCGTCAGCACGTAGTTGGTGACGTTCCAGGCCACGATCAGTCCACCGGCGATCAGTACCGCCGAGCGGTAGTGCTTCACCAAGATCTGGAACACGCGCCGGAGCGCCATGGTGGCCATGGCCGGCGAGCGCTCCATCTGCTGCCGGAACGCCGGGGTCTCCTCGAGGTCGATCCGGAGGTAGAGCCCCGTGACGCCCAGCGGGAGGGCGAGCATGAAGGGGAGCCGCCAACCCCACGCCAGCAGGTCGTCCTCCGGCAGTGCGGCCACCAGGATCGAGGTGATACCGGCGCCGAGCATGTACCCGATGAGCGTGCCGAATTCCAGCAGGCTTCCGAGGGAGCCGCGCCGCCGGTCCGGGGCGTACTCGGCGACGAGTGTCAGGGCTCCGACGTACTCGCCGCCCACCGAGAAGCCTTGCAGCATCCGGATGAACAGCACGATCAGCGGCGCTGCGATGCCGATCGTGCCGTAGCTGGGAACGAGCCCGAGCAGCGTGGTCGCGACCGTCATGAGGAGGACCGTGGCGGACAGAACTCTGGTGCGGCCGAAGCGGTCCCCCAGCGGTCCCAGGATGATTCCGCCGAGCGGGCGGACCAGGAACGCAGCGGCGAAGGTGCCCAGGGTGAACACCGGTGCCCACTCGCCGGCATCGGGGAAGAACACTCGGTCGAGGGCGATGGCCGCGAGATAGGAATAGATGCCGAAGTCGTACCACGTGGCGATGTTGCTCAAGGTCGCGGCCGTTGTCGCCCGACGAATCGTCTGCGCGTCCTCGATGGCCAACTCGCCGCCCGGCCCCCGGGGCACGGGCGCGCCGTTCACGCTGCCGCTCCACTCAGCAGGACGCGCGATCGGAACGTTCGGCGGGGTTGACGCATGATCACCTTTGGTTCACACGACTGATATATCTGTGCAAGCTAATAGATGTGTCATGGGTGGTCAAGGTTTTCTGCCGGCTACGGGCCTGCGAGGTGCTGCAGGCGTTCGAGGATCTCCTCGGCCGCCTGGCTGAGAACCCGTGCGACTGCGGGGAAATCGGCCGCGCGGAGGTGCTCGCTGTCGGCTGAGACGCTCAGCGCTCCGGCCATGCGCCCGCCAGGGCCCCGCACCGGGACGGCGACGGAGTGGAGCTCGGCCTCGAACTCCCCGCGCGCGGTTGCCCAACCGCGGTCGCGCACCCGGTTGAGGTCGGCGGTCAGGGCACCGCGCGAGGTGATGGTTCTTTCGGTGAAGCGGGGCAGCGGTTGCCGCAGGGCTTCTTCGAGATCCTCGAAGCCGAAGTTCGCCAACAGCACTTTTCCGCTCGCGGTCGCGTGCAGCGGTAGCCGGATTCCGATCCAGTTGCGCTCCGTGCTCGGTTCCTGGGTGATGGTGGTCGTGCCTCCGCCCTCGAGGACGCTGAGGCTCACGGTCCCGCGCAGTTCGGACGCCAGCCGGATGCAGATGGGCTTGCCCTCCCTGGCGATGTCCAGCTGCGCCGCGGTGGCACCGGCGAGCCGGACGATGCCGAAGCCGAGCTGGAACTTCCCGCGAGAACCCACTTGTTCGACGAACCGGAACTTCTCCATGGTCGTCATCAAGCGGGACACGGTCGACTTGTGCACCCCCAGTTCGCGCGCCAGCTCGGTGGCGCCGGATGGTCCGCGCTGGGCCAGCAGGACGAGCATGGACAGGGCTCGGTCCACGGCCTGGGTGGCGGTCCGGGGCTCGGCGGCCGCTGCGGTCTTGCCGTTGTTGTGCATCCTGCAACTCCGAACTCGGCGCGGGTTGATTTGGGATCGGTTAATTGACGGGAAACGATAAGTGCCGGATGCTCTGTTGCGAATCGCACGTCGTGTTCCGCAATGAGCAACAGGAGCAACGATGATCTTAGTTGGCGCGGTGGCCGATATTCCGGTCGGGGAGTCTGTACGCGTGCAGGGCAGCGTGGCAATCGCGGTCTTCAACGCGGACGGCACCTTCTACGCGATTGACGACACGTGCACCCACCAGGATGCGTCGCTGTCGGATGGTTGGCTCGAGGATTGCGCGGTCGAGTGCCCCTTGCACGCCGCCTGCTTCGACCTCCGCACCGGAAAGCCCAGCGGACCGCCTGCGCGGAAGCCCGTGCGAACGCACGAGGTGGTCATCGCCGACGGGCAGGTCTTCGTTAGCGAAACGGTCGAAGTCGGTGCGGATGCCGGCGCGGACGTTGCTGGATTGCTCGGCGAAGGGGTCCGTTGATGCAGACGATCGCTGTTGTCGGTGCGTCCCTCGCCGGGCTGACCGCTACCCGATCCCTGCGCGATCAGGGATTCGAGGGGCGCATCGTCGTGGTCGGCGACGAGGTCCACGCGCCTTACGACCGCCCGCCCCTGTCGAAGGAGTTCTTAGCCGGAACGGTTTCGGAAGACGATCTGAAACTGGCGACGCCTGAGGACGACGAGCTGCTCGCGGACTGGCGCCTCGGGCGCACGGCGACTGCTCTCGACACCGGTGATCGGGCGGTGGTGCTCGACGACGGTGAGCGGATCGTGGCCGACGGCGTGGTGCTGGCGACTGGCGCCCGGGCCCGGAACCTCCCCTGGGAGCTGCCGAAGGGCGTGCACACGCTTCGCACGCTCGACGACGCAGTGGCCCTGCGCGAGGAGCTGGTCGCGGGAGCCCGCCTGGTCGTGATCGGGGCGGGGTTCATCGGCTCCGAGATCGCCTCGACGGCGGTGGGCCTGGGTGTTGAAGTCGATGTCGTCGAAGCAGCGCCCGTGCCGCTGCTGAAGCCGCTCGGCGTGGAGATGGGCGGGATCTGCGCCGGTTTGCACGCCACGAAGGGAGTGCGGCTGCACACCGGTGCCACGCTCGCCGAACTCGTCGGTGGTGAGCGGGTGACGGCCGTCCGCTTGTCCGACGGTCGTGAACTGCCCGCAGACGTGGTGGTCGTTGGGATCGGCGCGGAACCGTGCGTGGAATGGCTGAGCGGGTCGGGCGTCGAGCTCGACGACGGTGTTGTGACCGACGCGCAAGGCGCGACGAACGTCCCCGGCGTCGTCGCGGTGGGCGACTGCGCCAATTCCCACCGCAACTTCCTCGGCGCAACGCGCCGCATGGAGCACTGGACCAACGCCCTGCAGCAGCCGGTCGCCGGAGTGTCCGCCCTCCTTGGCCGGGACTACGCCCCGCCGACGCACCACGAGGTGCCGTACTTCTGGTCGGACCAGTACGGCCACAAGATCCAGTTCGCCGGCCGCCGCACTGAGGGTTCCACGATCGAAGTGCTCGAGGGGAGCCTCGAATCGCTCGACTTCCTCGTGCTCTACCGGGATCAGGACGGGAACCCGGAAGGGGTTCTCGGGATCGATCGCGCCCGCTCGTTCGGGAGGTGGCGCCGCCAGCTGGCGGGATTCCTGCCAGCGGTGCGCTGATCGCACTCGCGCAGTCCACTCGTTTCGCCAGCGCTGTGGTCCTCGGGCGCGGATCGGGCTCGCCTGTTCCTCGAGCCCTCCACGCCCCAGAACCGCGCCGACTGTTCATCGCCGCACTGCAGCAGAAGGAAAGGATCGTTCGTGAGCTCCGTCGAAGCCCACGGCCAGCAGAAGCCGGAATCCGCATCCAGCCTGATCCCGACCCTGCCGGGATCGCATTACACCGACGAAGCGGTCTTCGAGATCGAGAAGTCCCGGATCTTCCAGAGCAACTGGTTCGCCGCGGCCCGCAGCAGCGACATCCCCTCGCCGGGCAGCTTCCGCAATGTCGACGTCGGAGGGGAGAGCGTGCTGATCGTGCGCGGTCGCGACGGTGCGTTGAGAGCCTTCCTCAACGTCTGCCGGCACCGCGGTGCGCGCTTGTGCACCGAGGAGACCGGATCGGTTCGCAAGTCTTTGCAGTGTCCGTACCACGCGTGGACTTACGGCCTCGACGGTTCGCTGATCGCGGCACCGAACCTGACTTCCATGAAGGACGTCAACCGCGACGAGTACGGCCTCATCGGCGTCGCCTTGGAGGAGTGGCTCGGAACCGTCTGGGTCTGCCTCGCCGACGAGCCGCCGTCCTTCGAGGACGCGGTGCAGGGAGCGGTCACGGCCAGGATGGGCGATCCTTCCGCCATCGACGGTTGGGGCATCGACCAACTCGTGGTCGGTCGCCGGATCACCTACGACGTGAAGGCGAACTGGAAGCTCATCGTCGAGAACTTCATGGAGTGCTACCACTGCGCGACCATCCATCCCGAGCTGACTGAAGTGCTGCCCGAGTTCGCCGATGGCTACGCGGCGCAGTACTTCGTGGGACACGGGGCGGAGTTCGGCGAGGAGATCGCCGGGTTCACCGTGGACGGCCAGGGTGGATTCGAAACCCTCGCCGGCGTTGATGAGGACCACGATCGACGATACTACGCGATCACGATCAACCCGCAGGTCTTCATCAACCTCGTCCCGGACCACGTGATCTTCCACCGCATGTACCCGGTGGCGGTGGACCGGACGATCGTCGAGTGCGACTGGCTCTACACGCGGGAGGTCATCGACAGCGGTGCCGATCTCTCGAGTTCGGTGGAGCTGTTCCACCGGGTCAACCAGCAGGACTTTGACGCGTGCGAGCGTTGCCAGCCGGCGATGTCGTCGCGGGCGTACGCCTCGGGTGGCGTGCTGGTCCCAAGCGAGCACCACATCGGTGAGTTCCGGGATTGGGTGACGTCCGCGATCTCGGACTGAGGCTTGCCGGAATCCGGGGAAACCCGGTGCACGTCCCTGCGCCGTGAAATGGCCGCACCGCGCTCTGGGCTGATATACCAACCGCATGTCACAGTTGGCGTCGCAATAGCGTTCTCGCCCCCAGTTCGGGGGCTCATATCCGGAATCCTGGTCTGCGCTCGACCACCGGCGGGTGCGTCGGTGGTCGAGCAACAAGCGCGAAGAAGGAGAAAGGCTTTATGCCACAAGAGGTCCGCGGAGTCGTCTCGCTCGCGCAGGGCAAGCCCGTCACGGTTGAGACGATCGTGATCCCCGACCCCGGCCCCGGTGAGGCCGTCGTGCAGGTGCAGGCGTGCGGGGTGTGCCACACGGACCTGCACTACCGCGAGGGCGGGATCAACGACGAGTTCCCGTTCCTGCTGGGGCACGAGGCCGCGGGCATCGTGGAATCGGTCGGCGAGGGCGTCGTCAACGTCGTCCCAGGCGATTACGTGATCCTGAACTGGCGTGCGGTCTGCGGGCAGTGCCGTGCCTGCAGCAAGGGCAAGCCGCAGTACTGCTTCAACACGCACAACGCGACGCAGAAGATGACGCTGGCGTCGGGGCAGGAACTGAGCCCGGCACTGGGGATCGGTGCATTCGCGGAGAAGACCCTCGTGGCTGCGGGACAATGCACCAAGGTCGATCCACGGGTCAAGCCGCAGGTGGCGGGATTGCTCGGATGCGGGGTGATGGCGGGGATCGGTGCGGCGATCAACACCGGGGGAGTGGGCCGCGGTGATTCGGTCGCGGTGATCGGCTGCGGAGGTGTTGGTGATGCGGCCATCGCGGGGGCTGAGCTCGCGGGAGCGAGCACGATCGTGGCGGTGGACCGCGATCCGCGGAAGCTCGACCAGGCCCGGGAATTCGGTGCCACGCACTTCGTCGACGCCCGGGAGACCGATGTCGTCGAAGCCATCCGGAGTCACACCGGGGGATTCGGAGCCGACGTGGTGGTCGACGCCGTCGGGCGCCCGGAGACCTGGAAGCAGGCGTTCGAGGCCCGCGACCTGGCCGGCACTGTCGTGCTCGTCGGCGTTCCGACACCGGACATGATGGCGCCGGAGCTGCCGCTGATCGAGTACTTCGGACGCGGCGGTGCGCTGAAGTCCTCGTGGTACGGCGACTGCCTGCCCTCGCGCGATTTCCCGGCCCTGGTCGACTTGCACCTGCAGGGCAGGCTGCCGCTGGAGAAGTTCGTGACCGAGGAGATCTCCCTCGACGCCGTCGAGGACGCCTTCGAGAAGATGCACCGCGGTGACGTGCTGCGTTCGGTGGTGGTCCTGTGAGTCCCATCGAGCACCTGGTCACCTCGGGCACCTTCTCCCTCGACGGGGGCACCTGGGAGGTCGACAACAACGTCTGGCTCATCGGCGACGAGCGCGAGGTCCTCGTCATCGACCCCGCGCACGACGCCGAAGCGGTCGCCGAGCGGATCGGCGATCGCCGGGTGACGGCGATCGTGTGCACCCACGCCCACGACGACCACATCGGCCAGGCGCCGGTCCTGTCCGACAGCTTCGGTGCGCCGATCCTGCTCGACCCGGCCGAAGCTCCGCTGTGGAAGCTGACCCACCCGGACCGGCAACCGGACCGGGAGCTGTCGGATCGGCAGGTCATCGCGGTGGCCGGTATCGAGTTGTGCGTCCTGTCGACGCCGGGGCATTCGCCGGGCTCGATCTGCCTCCACGCCCCCGAGCTGAAGACCATCTTCACCGGGGACACCCTGTTCCAGGGCGGACCCGGTGCCACCGGGCGGTCCTACTCCAGCTTCGACACGATCATCAGCTCCATCAGCCGCAACCTGCTTGCCCTGCCTGGTGAAACCACCGTCCACACCGGACATGGTGACTCGACCACCATGGTTTCCGAGGCGCCGCACCTGGAGGAGTGGATAGCCCGGGGGTACTGACCGCCGGATTTCCGCGAGAAGTCGTCCTCGGGCTGTTGACCGAGCGTGCGACGGCCCTTAATTTGACATGTAACTGATATATCAATCACCGCTCACAGATACACCGGGAGGTCGGCCGCATGTCCGTAACGGTTGATCGTCAAGGGGCGCCGAGCGCCGAGAGCGTGCTCGGTCTGCCACTGGCGGAAGCGGATCCGGAGGTCCATGCGGCCGTCAACCGCGAGCTGATCCGGCAGCGGGGCACGCTGGAAATGATCGCGAGCGAGAACTTCGCGCCGCTGAGCGTGATGCAGGCGCAGGGCTCGGTGCTGACCAACAAGTACGCCGAAGGATATCCGGGGCGCCGCTACTACGGCGGCTGCGAGAACGTCGACGAGATCGAGCAGTTGGCGATCGACCGGGCCAAGACGCTGTTCGGGGCCGAGTACGCGAATGTTCAGCCGCACTCCGGCGCCCAGGCGAACGCGGCGGTCATGGCCGCGTTGCTGCAGCCGGGCGACACGTTCCTCGGTTTGGACCTCGCGCACGGCGGACACCTGACGCACGGAATGCGCCTCACCTTCTCCGGGAAGTACTTCGATGCCGTGGCGTACCACGTGCGCGAAGACGACCACCTCATCGACATGGACGAGGTGGAGCGGTTGGCGAAGGAACGCCGACCGAAGTTGATCGTGGCGGGCTGGTCGGCTTATCCGCGACACCTGGACTTCGCGGAGTTCCGGCGCATCGCCGATGCGGTCGGCGCCTACCTTATGGTGGACATGGCGCACTTCGCCGGGCTGGTGCCCGCAGGGCTGCACCCGTCCCCGATCCCGCATGCACACGTGGTCACCTCGACCACGCACAAGACGCTTGGCGGTCCGCGCGGCGGGGTCGTGCTCGCGCAAGGGGACCTGGCGAAGAAGCTCAACTCCAGCGTGTTCCCCGGCCTGCAGGGCGGTCCGCTCGAGCACGTGATCGCGGGCAAGGCGGTGGCGTTCAAGCTCGCCGGGGAACCCGCTTTCCGCGAGCGGCAGGAGCGCACTCTCGCCGGCGCGAAGATCCTGGCCGACCGGCTGTTGCTGGAGGAGAACGTCGGAGTGGTGTCCGGCGGCACCGACGTCCACCTGGTCCTGGTCGATCTCCGCAACTCCGAGATGGACGGAAAGCAGGCCGAGGACCGACTGCACCGGGTCGGCATCACGGTGAACCGCAACGCTGTCCCGTTCGACCCGCGCCCGCCGATGGTCTCCTCCGGCGTCCGCATCGGCACTCCGGCGCTGGCCGCGCGCGGCTTCGACGAAGAGGACTTCCACGAAGTCGCGGACATCATCGCGCTGGCGCTGCGCACCGAGACGCCGGAAGCCGGCCTCGACGCCCTCACCGAGCGCGTCGCGAACCTCGCCCAGAGCCGTCCTCTGTACCCGGAGCTGCAGGCATGAACACGAACACCACACCTCCCGGCGCGGAGCTGCCCGAACACCCGGACTTCCTCTGGCGCAACCCGGAGCCGAAGAAGTCCTACGACGTGGTCATCATCGGTGGTGGCGGGCACGGTCTGGCGACCGCGCACTACCTGGCGAAGAACCACGGCATCACCAACGTCGCCGTGCTGGAGAAGGGGTGGCTCGCGGGTGGCAACATGGCCCGCAACACGACGCTGATCCGGTCCAACTACCTGTGGGACGAATCCGCTGCGATCTACGAGCACTCCCTGAAGCTCTGGGAGGGACTGGAGGACGACCTCGGCTACCCGATCCTGTTCTCCCAGCGCGGTGTCCTCAACCTCGCCCACACCGAGCAGGACATCCGGGACTCGATCCGCCGAGTCGAGGCCAACAAGCTCAACGGGATCGACGCGGAGTGGCTGGGCCCGGAAGAGGTCAAGCAGGTCTGCCCGATCGTCAACGTCTCCTCGGACATCCGGTACCCGGTGCAAGGCGCCACGTACCAACCCCGGGCCGGGATCGCCAAGCACGACTACGTCGCCTGGGGCTTCGCGCGCAGTGCGGATGAGGCCGGGATCGACCTGATCCAGGACTGCGAGGTCACCGGGTTCACTGTGGACGGTGAACGGGTGACCGGTGTGCGCACCACCCGCGGTGACATCGCCTGCGGTGCCGTCGCGCTCTGCGCGGCGGGGCACACTTCGGTTCTGCTGGACAAGCTCGGCGTCCGCAGCCCGTTGCAGTCGCACCCGCTGCAGGCACTGGTGTCGGAGCTGCTGGAACCGGTGCACCCGACCATCGTGATGTCCAACGCGGTGCACGTGTACGTCTCGCAGGCGCACAAGGGCGAGCTCGTGATGGGCGCAGGCGTGGACTCCTACAACGGTTACGGGCAGCGCGGAGCATTCCACATCATCGAGCGGCAGATGGCGGCAGCGGTCGAGCTGTTCCCGATCTTCGCCCGCGCGCACCTGCTCCGCACCTGGGCCGGGATCGTCGACGTCACCCCGGACGCGAGCCCGATCGTCGGTCACACCCCGTTCGAGAACGTCTACGTCAACTCCGGTTGGGGAACCGGAGGGTTCAAGGCCACGCCCGGTATCGGCTGGTGCTATGCGCACACGATCGCGCACGGCGAGCCGCACCCGTACGTCGCCCCGTTCAGCCTCGACCGCTTCACGACCGGAGCGCTCGTCGACGAACACGGCGCCGCAGCCGTCGCCCACTGAAACCGAGGACACCTAGCCATGCAACTGATCCACTGCCCTTGGTGCGGCCCCCGCGAGGAGGTCGAGTTCCACTACGGCGGCCAAGCCGACATCTCCTACCCGGAGAACCCAGCCGATCTCTCGGACCAGGAGTGGGCCGAGTTCGTCTTCTACCGCGACAACCAGAAGGGGCCGTTCCCCGAGCGGTGGAGCCACAGCACCGGCTGCCGACGTTGGTTCAACGCCGTGCGGGACACCCGCACGTACGAGTTCCTCGCCATCTACAAGGTCGGTGAACCTGTGCCCAGCGTTCCCGGCGCGGAACCCACGAAGCCAGAGGTGCGGTCATGAGGAGCCTTGTGTCAACCCCAGTCCTCCTCAACCGCACCTCAGGGGACCGTGATGCAAACCAGCCACTAGAAACCGCACAACGGGAGATCGGTCTGGACGCAACCACCACTGTGAATCGCGGAGAGGCGGGACAGCCATGAGCCGGATCGAGGGGTACGGCCGCATCGACCGCGGTCGCACACTCACCTTCACCTTCGATGGCCGCACCTACACCGGTCACCCGGGCGACACCTTGGCCTCCGCCCTGCTGGCCAACGACGTCCACCGCATCGGCACCAGCGTGAAGCTGGGACGGCCGCGCGGGATCGGCGCCGCGTGGACCGAGGACGCAACCGGACTGGTGCAGATCGAGGAGCCCTTCCCGGAGCCGATGTTGCAGGCCGCCACGATCGAGCTGACGGATGGGCTCGTCGCTCGCGGCGTCAACGGCCAGGGGCGCCTCGCCGAGGAGCCCGACCCAGCGCGCTACGACCGCAAGCACACGCACGTCGACACCCTGGTGATCGGCGCCGGCCCGGCCGGGCTGCTGGCTGCGCGCAGCGCTGCCCGCGCCGGGGAGAGCGTCGTCCTGGTCGACGATCGTGCCACCGCAGGCGGCAGCCTGACCGGTGCTGAGCGGATCGACGGGTTCCCGGCGCTGGAGTTCGTGGCGGAGGTCGTCGCCGAGCTGGCCGCGAATCCGGAGGTGCTGCACCTGCAGCGCACGACGGCGTTCGGCCAGTACGACGACGGGTTCGTGCTCGCACTGGAGCGCCGCACCGACCACCTCGGCACCGACGCGTCGTCGAACCGCAGCCGACAACGCGTGCATCGCATCCGCGCGCTGAAGGTGGTCGTCGCGGCCGGCGCGCACGAGCGTCCGATCGTGTTCGAGAACAACGACCTCCCCGGAATCATGCTCGCGTCGGCGGCGCGGGACTACCTGCACCGCTACGGCGTGCTCGCTGGGCAAAAGGTCGTCGTGTTCACCAGCGACGACTCCGCCTACTCCGCGGCGATCGACCTCTCCGGCGCCGGTGCGGACGTGACGATCCTCGACGCCAGGGACGAACTGCCGCCGGAGTGGGCGGCGCGTGCGGTGGAACGGGGTGTCGAGGTTTCGGCGTCCACAGTGGTCGTCGGCGCTGAAGGCGAGGAGCACGTCAGCGCGGTGGTCGCGCGCAACGCCGACGGCGAGGTGCGAATCCCCGCCGACCTGCTGCTGGTCTCGGGTGGTTGGAACCCGGCGGTGCACCTGTTCAGCCACGTCAAGGGCGCGTTGGCCTACGACGCCTCGCTCGGTTCTTTCCGGCCGTCCGGGAGCTTGCCCGGGATCACGGTGATCGGTGCTGCCAACGGCACCCTCGACCAGGCCGGCGTCGTGCAGGACGGGGCCGGTGCGGAGGCGCCGGCAGTCGACCCGGAGCCTGCCCGCACGCCGACGAAGGTGATCTGGCGCACCGACGGCGACCCGGACAGGCAGTTCGTCGACATCCAGCGCGACGCCACGGTGAGCGACATCGGCCGCGCGGTCGGCGCCGGGTTGCACTCGGTCGAGCACGTCAAGCGCTACACCACGATCGGCACCGCGCACGACCAGGGCAAGACCTCCGGCGTGATCGCTTCCGGCATCACCGCTGAACTGCTGGGCCGTCCGATCGAGGAGCTGGGCACCACGACCTTCCGGCCGCCGTACACACCGGTCGCCTTCGCGGCTCTGGCAGGGCGTGAACGCGGGAACCTGTTCGACCCCGAGCGGATCACCGCCGTGCACCCCTGGCACGTCGACGCCGGTGCGGCGTTCGAAGACGTGGGTCAGTGGAAGCGAGCCCGCTACTACCCGGAGCCCGGCGAGGACATGGACACCGCTGTGCTGCGGGAGTGCGCGGCGACGCGGGCCGGCGTCGGCATCCTCGACGGCTCCACGCTGGGCAAGATCGATGTCCAGGGTCCGGATTCCGGTGTCTTCCTCGACCGGATCTACACGAACATGATGAGCACCCTCAAGGTCGGCCGGGTGCGCTACGGCGTCATGTGCGGCAACGACGGCATGATCATCGACGACGGCACGGTGCTGCGCATCGAGGAGAACCGCTTCCTGGTCACCACGACCACGGGCGGAGCGGCGATGGTCCTGGACTGGATGGAGGAGTGGCTCCAGACGGAGTGGCCCGAGCTGCGGGTGCACCTCGCGTCGGTCACCGAGCAGTGGGCGGTCTTCCCGGTCGTCGGGCCGCGTTCGCGCGAGGTGGTCGGCGAGGTGTTCCCCGAACTGGACGTGTCGAACGACGAGTTTCCGTTCATGTCGTGGAAGGACACGACTCTCGACGGCGTTCCGGTCCGAGTTGCCCGGATCTCGTTCTCCGGTGAGCTGGCCTACGAGGTCAACGTCAACTCCTGGTACGGACTTTCGCTGTGGAAGCGGTTGCTGGAGGCCGGGAAGCGCTTCGGCATCACACCGTACGGAACCGAGACGATGCACGTGCTGCGCGCCGAGAAGGGCTACCCGATCATCGGGCAGGACACCGACGGCACGGTCACCCCTCAGGACCTCGGCATGAACTGGGTGGTGTCGAAGAAGAAGGAAGACTTCATCGGCAAGCGCTCGTTCTCCCGGGCCGAGAACCACAACCCTTTGCGGAAGCAGCTCGTCTCGCTGCTCCCGACGGATCGGCTCACCAAGCTGCGCGAGGGCTCGCAGATCGTGGAACGCCGAGAGGACGGGACCCTTCCCGAGCCGCCGGTCCCGATGCTCGGCCACATCACGTCCAGTTACCACAGCGCTGAGCTCGGGCGGCCGTTCGCCCTGGCGCTGGTGAAGAACGGTCGCGCCCGCATCGGCGACCTCGTGCACGTCCCGGTGGACGGCGCGCTGGTCGAGGCGGAGATCGGCGAAACCGTGCTGGTGGACCCGGAAGGAGCACGCCGAGATGGCTGAAACGCTGTGCGCGACGCACCCCCTGGAAGCCTGGAAGCACGCGTTGGCGGCGCTGAGCTGGGCGATCGACGGACTGGTGGTCAAACCCGAGGAACTCGTGTCCGCGACGGACCTGCGCATCGATGCCGCCGGCCCGGGTGCCGCGGCAGTGGAGCACGCGTTGGGCTCGGCGCTGCCCGTCGAACCCAACACCTGGACCTCCACACCCGAGGGCCAGATCGTCTGGCTGGGCCCGGACGAATGGCTCGTGACGAGCACGGTCTCCCGCCCGCACGAGCTGGAGGATTCGCTCGTCAAGGTCGTGTCCGCCCACGACGGCGCGGCCGTAGACGTGTCCGCGCAGCGCACGTCGATCCGGTTGAGCGGTGCGCTGGCACGCGAACTGCTGTCGTTCGGGTGCTCGATCGACCTGCGGCCCGCAGCGTTCCCGAAGGGATCGAGCGCGCAGACCAGCATCGGCCAGACCGGGGTGCTGATCCTCGCCCTGGGCGACGGTGACGACTTCCGGATCTTCGTCCGGCCGTCATTCGCGGGGTACCTCGCGGACTGGTTGCTCGACACGGCCGAGGAATTCCGCACCACCGAGTAGCACGAGGTCGGCCGCGATCGTGGGCGCGGCCGACCTCCCCACCCCCAAGCATCCTCCGCGCGGTCACCGCAGACCGTCCAGTTAAGGAGAGCCCCGCCATGAGCACCACCCCTCGTGTCGTCATCATCGGCGCCGGGATCGTCGGCGCCAATCTGGCTGACGAGCTCACCGAGCGCGGCTGGACCGACGTCACCGTCCTCGACCAGGGACCGCTGCCCCTCACCGGTGGTTCGACCTCGCACGCACCCGGCGTCGTCTTCCAGACCAGCCCCTCCAAGACCATGACCGAGTTCGCGACCTACACCGTCGAGAAGTTCAAGAACATCGAGGTGGATGGCGACCGGTGCTTCAACCAGGTCGGCGGACTCGAGATCGCGACCACCCCGGAACGGCTCGCGGACCTGCACCGCAAGCACGGCTGGGCGACTTCCTGGGGTGTCCCCAGCGAGGTCGTCGGGCCGGAGCGGTGCGCGGAGCTGCACCCGCTGCTCGACCGCGAGCGCGTTCTCGGCGGTCTCCACACGCCCACCGACGGACTCGCCAACTCACCCCGAGCTGTCACCGCCCTCATCCGCCGCGCTGAGGCCCGCGGAGCGGTGTTCCGCGGTTCGACCTGCGTGACGGAGGTCCTGCAGCAGAACGGCCGCGTCACCGGGGTGCGCACGGGCGGCGACGAGGAGATCGCCGCGGACATCGTGGTCTCCTGCGCCGGTTTCTGGGGCAAGGCCGTCGGCGAGCTGGTCGGCATGAAAGTGCCGCTGCTCCCGCTGGCCCACCAGTTCGCGCGCACCGGGCAGATCGCCGAGCTCGTCGGGCGCAACGACGAGCAGACCGAGGCGAGCCTGCCGGCCCTTCGCCACCAGGACCGCGATCTCTACTTCCGGGAGTACAACGACTGCCTAGGCATCGGCAGCTACGCCCACCGTCCGATGCCCGCGCGGCTGTCGGAGCTGCCCGACGGCGACGACGTCAGCGAGGCGGCGATGCCCTCGATGCTGCCGTTCACCGAGGAGGACTTCGCTGCCTCGTGGGAGCACAGCAAGGAGCTGCTCCCGTCGTTGCGAAATGCGAAGATCGACTCCGGCTTCAACGGGATCTTCTCCTTCACCCCCGACGGCGGGCCGCTGGTCGGCGAGTCCCCGGACGTGGCCGGGTTCTGGGTCGCCGAAGCCGTGTGGGTGACCCACTCCGCCGGTGTCGCCCGCGCCGTCGCGCAGCTGCTGGTGAACGGCCGCAGCGAGACCGAGCTCCACGGGTGCGACGTCAACCGGTTCGACGAGATCCAAACGACCGACGCCTACGTCGAAGAGACCTCGCAGCAGAACTTCGTGGAGATCTACGACGTCCGGCACCCGTTGCAGCCGAAGTTCTCGCCGCGGGACCTGCGGGTGAGTCCGTTCCACGCGCGGCAGAAGGAGCTGGGAGCGTTCTTCCTGGAGTCGCACGCGTGGGAACGGCCGCACTGGTACGAGGCCAACGCGCGTCTGGTGAAGGAGCTGCCGACCGAGTGGCAGCCGCCGTCGCGCGACGCGTGGTCGGCGATGTTCCACTCGCCGATCGCGGCGGCCGAGGCGTGGAAGACCCGCACCGCGGTCGCCATGTACGACATGACCTCGCTCAAACGCATCGAGGTCAGCGGGCCCGGGGCGGTCGAGTTCCTGCAGCGGCTGACCACCGGCAAGATGGACAAGTCGGTCGGCTCGGTGACCTACGCCCTGATGCTCGACGAGGCCGGCGGCGTTCGCTCCGACGTCACCGTGGCCAGGCTCGGCGCGCAGCTGTTCCAGGTCGGGGCCAACGGCAATCTCGACCTGGACTACTTCCGGCGGGAAGCCCCGGACGACGGCAGCGTCCAGATCCGCGACATCACCGGTGGTACGTGCTGCGTCGGTGTGTGGGGGCCGTTGGCCCGGGATCTGGTGCAGCCGTTGAGCGGCGATGACTTCTCCCACGAGGCGCTGAAGTACTTCCGCCTCAAGCACGCGCACATCGCCGGTATCCCGGTCACCGCGATGCGACTGTCCTATGTGGGCGAGCTCGGCTGGGAGATCTACACCAGCGCGGAGTACGGTCAGCGGCTTTGGGACGCGTTGTGGGAAGCCGGGCAACCGCTGGGCGTCATCGCCGCGGGACGGGCCGCCTTCAACAGCCTCCGCCTCGAGAAGGGCTACCGGTCGTGGGGCAGCGACATGACCACCGAGCACAACCCGTACGAGACCGGGCTCGGGTTCGCCCTGAACAAGAAGAAGACCGGTTACGTCGGCTACGACGCGGTCGCCGACCTCAGCGCTGAAACCGTCACCCGCCGCCTTTCGTGCTTGACCATCGACGACGGTCGCAGCGTGGTGATGGGCAGCGAACCGGTCTTCGTCGACGGCGAGGCTGCCGGCTACGTGACGTCGGCGGCCTTCGGCCACACGATCGGCAAGCCGATCGCCTACGCGTGGCTGCCCGCATCGGCCACGCCGGGGACTTCGGTGGAGATCCAGTACTTCGACCGGAAGGTGCGCGCCACCGTCGCCGTCGAACCGCTGGTCGACCCGGAGATGACCCGCATTCGCCGCTGATCCGAGAGCCGGGGTGCGCGGTCTTGGCGGTCGGTGACCGCGCACCCCACCCCCGTCCGCGGGTTCAGCCCGCCGAGCAGGAAGACCGATGCCATGCGCAAGGACACCCTCGAAAGTTTCCTGGGCTCGCTCGCGGCCCGGGTAGCAGCCCCGGGCGGTGGGGCGAGCGCCGGGCTGCACGTTGCCCAGGCCGCCGCGCTGATCGGGATGGTCGCCCGTTACAGCGACGGCGAGAAGTACTCCGAGCACGCCGCGACGATCGCAGCCGTGCGGCACGACGCCGACGACCTCCGAGAGCTCGCACTGGCGTTGGCCGAAGACGATGCCTCCGCTTTCGGAGCGGTCGGGGCGGCCTATGCGCTCCCGCGGTCCACCGATGAGCAGAAGGACGTCCGGTCGCGTGCGATCGCGGCGGCCCTGATCGAGGCCGGCCGGGTGCCCGCGAGAGTGGTTGCGGTCGCCGAGCAGGTCGTCGGTCTGGCCGAGCAGCTGCTGCCGGTTGGAAATCGCAACGTCATCAGCGACATCGCTGCTGCTGCGGAAGCCGCCCGCGCCGCAGCGACCACCGCGCGCGTGAACGTGGAGGTCAACCTCAACGGGATCAGCGGCGCCGAGGAGCGCGCCGAGCTGATCGCCGCCATCGCCGAAGTCGACGACATCGCCGCGCGCGCGGACAAGGTCACCGCCGCAGTACGGGAGGTAATCGGACGATGACCGGACAACTCGTTTCCGATGAGCCGACCACGGCAGCGCTCAGCGGGGTGGCGCTCGCCAGGGAGATCCGCGCCGGGGTGACAGCGGCAGCGGAGTCACTCGCAGCGGCCGGCACACCGCCGCGCTTGGCGACCGTCGTGGCCACGGACGACGAATCCACCGCCTGGTACGTCCGCTCGATCGCGAACGCCGCGTCCAAGACGGGAATCCGGTGCGACATCGTCGATCTCGGCCCCGAAGCGACACCCGAGCAGATCCGCAGCCGGCTCACCGCGTTGAGCGCGGACACGTCGGTGCACGGAATAATGCTGCAGACCCCGCTGCCCAGCGAAGCGTCCGTCGAGGACCTGGCGGCGTTGATCGACCCGGACAAGGACGTGGACGGCGCCAATCCGGTGTCGCTGGGACGGCTCAGCGCTGGCATGCCCGCTTTCGTCCCGGCAACCGCCGCAGCGGTGCTGGAACTGCTGGACCACTACGAGGTTCCGCTGGCCGGGCGTCGGGCCGTCGTCGTCGGACGCTCCAATGTGGTCGGCAAACCAGCAGCCCAGCTGCTGCTGCAGCGCGATGCGACCGTGACCGTGTGCCACCGCCACACCCGTGATCTCGCCGCGCACACCCGTCCCGCTGAGATCCTCGTGGTGGCCGTCGGCCGGGTCGGCTTGATCGGTGCCGAGCACGTCAACCCCGGTGCCGTCGTGATCGATGTGGGAACCAATCCGACCGCTGACGGCGGTTTGGTCGGTGACGTGGACGAGGTGGAAGTGGCTGGTTCGGTGGCCGGGTTGACCCCGGTGCCCGGCGGAGTCGGGCCGGTGACGACAGCGCTGCTGCTGCGGCACACGGTCGAGTCGGCTTCCCGGATCGCAGCATGACCGGCCCGCTGGCAACTGCCGTCGACTCAAGGGTTCTCGCAGCTGCTGTCGGGAAGTTGCTGCGAATGCTCCGCGGTCCGCGCAAGCTGGTGTGCGGAATCCTCAACGTCACACCGGATTCGTTCTCCGACGGCGGTGCCTACTGGCACAGCGGCGCTGCCGTGTGGCGCGGACTCCGCTTGATCGAAGAGGGCGCTGACATCCTCGACGTCGGCGGTGAATCCACGCGGCCGGGCGCCTGCCCGCCGAGCGTCGCCGAGGAGCTCGACCGCGTGGTGGGCGTCATCGAGCAGTTGGCGCGGCGGACGGACGCTCCGCTGTCGATCGACACCTCGCGACCGGAGGTGATGCGGGAAGCGGTCGCTGCTGGTGCCACGTTGATCAACGACGTGCGTGCGCTCCGCCATCCCGGTGCGGTCGAGGCGGCGGCGGAGTTAGGGGTGCCGGTGTGCCTGTCGCACATGCTCCGGCCACCGAGCCTGATGCAGCGGGACCCGCGCTACCACGACGTGCTCGTCGAGGTGGCCGGGTTCCTCCGGGAGCGGATCGAGGTCTGCGTGAGTGCGGGCATCCCGCGCGAGCACATCGTGATCGACCCGGGGTTCGGATTCGGCAAGACCCTCGAGCACAACCTGACCTTGCTGCGGTCGCTGAGCTCGTTCACCGAACTCGGTGCACCTGTGATGGCCGGTTTGTCGCGCAAGGCGATGCTCGGCCAGATCACCGGGCGGTCGGTCGGGGACCGGGAGGCGGCCTCGGTCACCGCCGCCGTGCTGGCAGCGCAACGCGGAGCGAAGGTGCTCCGGGTTCACGACGTGGCGGCCACGGTCGACGCGCTCGGGGTGCTCGGCGCTGTCGAGGGCTGAGGCGCAGGTGATCGGGCGGTCAGATGATCGCCCGGATCGCCTTCTCGAATCCGGTGACGTGGTCCCTGGCGATCTTCTCGGCCTTCCGGCTCTCACCGTCCGCGACCGCTCGCAGCAGGCCGACGTGCTCGTCGACGTGCCGGTCGAAATGCGTGATCCGCTCCAAGAACACGCAGAAGATCCGCGTGGCGAGGTTGTTGTAGCGCACCAGCGTGTCTTCCAGGTGGGGATTGCCTGCTGCGCGGTAGATCGAGCGGTGCACCCGCAGGTCCCACTGCATCAGCTCGTGGCGCGACATGCGCATCACGTCGTTGTCCTGGATGGCGTCGGCCAGCTCGGTCAGCTTGGTGCGCATGACTGCCGGCGCGTTCTCGGAGGCGCGACGGGCGGCCAGCGGCTCGAGGTGCGTGCGGATGTCGGAGATGTAGGCGAGGTCGGTGATGTCGACACCGGTGGCGAAGGTGCCGCGGCGTGGGTAGGAGACCACCAGCCGATCTACCTCGAGGCGCTTGAGCGCTTCGCGGACGGGGGTGCGGCCGATGCCGAGGGCCTCGCTCAGGGCGAGGTCGTCGATCGGTGCCATCGGCGGGATGTCCAGCATGATCAGCTGGTCCTGGATGGCGGCGTACGCGCGCTCGGCCAGCGAGGCGGGTGCCGGTTCGAGCTCGTGCGGGGCAGTGGTCACGATGGCAATCTTAGGGCTGAAATCCGCATGGACATATATAGCCCATTTCTTAGGTGTACCTCTTGCATGTGACTGATATATTAACCCAATATCTCATGGTATCGACGCGACCAGGGAGCCGCCGATGACCATCTCCGTGTTCGACCTGTTCAAGGTCGGGATCGGGCCCTCGAGCTCGCACACGGTCGGCCCGATGCGTGCCGCCTACCTGTTCGCCACGCGGCTCCGCGAATCCGGGATGCTGGACCAGGTAACGCGCGTGCGGTGCGAACTCTTCGGGTCGCTCGGTGCCACGGGGCACGGCCACGGAAGCGTCAAGGCGGTAGTGCTCGGACTGGCCGGCGAGCAACCGCACCTGGTCGACCCGGTGGCCGCCGACCCCGCGGTCCAGCAGGTGCGCGAGGAGCGTCGGATCAAACTCGCTGGAAAGCAGGAGATCGCGTTCTCCGTCGACGACGACGTGGTCCTGCACCGCCGCAAGCGGCTCGACTTCCACAGCAACGGCATGGTATTCGCGGCCTACGGTGCAGACGGAAGCGAGCTCGACCGGCGCGAGTACTACTCGGTCGGCGGCGGATTCGTGCTCGACGAGGACGAGACGGGACGACCGGTGCTCGTCGAGGACGCCACGCCGGTTCGGTACGCGTTCACCACCGGCGACGAGCTGCTCGCCCTGACGAAGATGACCGGGCTGGGCATCAGCGACATCATGCTCGCGAACGAGCTGTCCTGGCGGTCGGAAGAGGAGATTCGCGCCGGGCTCTTGCACATCTGGTCGGTGATGCGCGAGTGCGTCGATCGCGGCACGCACACCCAGGGAACACTGCCCGGCGGGCTCAAGGTCCGCCGTCGTGCCGCGAAGCTGCGGGCACAGCTGGAGATCAATGCGAATGAAGCGGACTCGCTGCACGCGATGGAGTGGGTCACGCTGTTCGCGCTCGCGGTCAACGAGGAGAACGCTGCAGGCGGCCGCGTGGTCACTGCCCCGACCAACGGAGCAGCCGGGATCGTGCCGGCAGTGCTGCACTACGGCCAGAAGTTCCTGCCCGACTTCAACGACGACGACGTCGTGCGGTTCTTGCTGACCGCGGGCGCCATCGGTGTGCTGTTCAAGGAGAACGCGTCCATCTCCGGTGCCGAAGTCGGTTGCCAGGGCGAGGTCGGTTCGGCGTGCTCGATGGCCGCCGCCGGGCTCGCCGAGATCATCGGCGGTACCCCGGAACAAGTGGAGAACGCAGCCGAAATCGGTATCGAGCACAACCTGGGCCTGACCTGCGACCCGGTCGGCGGGCTGGTGCAGATCCCCTGCATCGAGCGCAACGCCGTGGCATCGGTCAAAGCGATCACCGCGGCCAGGATGGCGGTGCGCGGCGACGGCGCGCACCACGTGTCGCTGGACAAGGCGATCAAGACCATGCGCGAGACGGGCGCCGACATGAAGGACAAGTACAAGGAGACAGCCCGCGGCGGGCTGGCTCTCAACATCGTGGAGTGCTGAGGAGATCCGCGTGAGTGACACCTTCACCCTCACCTTGAACTGCCCGAACCGCACCGGCATCGTGCGCGCGGTGAGCGGCTACCTGTTCGAGCACGGATGCGACATCGGTGAGCACCAGCAGTTCGACGACGCCGTGCGGGACCGGCTGTTCATGCGCACCCAGGTCACGGCGCCCGAGGGCACCGACCTGGAGAAGTTGTCGCGCGAGTTCGCGCCGGTGGCCGCCGAATTCCAGATGACCTACGAGTTCAGCGCCAACACGAACGCGCGGATCCTGGTCATGGTCTCGAAACTGGGCCACTGCCTGAACGACCTGATCTTCCGCTGGCGGGCCGGAAGCCTCGGCGCTGACATCGTCGCAGTGGTGTCCAACCACCAGGACCTGCGACCGATGGCGGAGGCAGCGGGGTTGCCGTTCGTGCACGTCCCGGTCACCCCGGAGACGAAGGAAGCCGCCGAGGCGCGCCTGTTGGGCCTGGTGGACGAGTACGACGCCGACCTGGTCGTGCTGGCGCGGTACATGCAAATCCTCTCCGATGAGACCAGCAAGGCGCTGCACGGCCGTGCCATCAACATCCACCACTCGTTCCTACCCGGCTTCAAGGGCGCCAAGCCCTATCACCAGGCATACGACCGCGGCGTCAAACTCGTCGGAGCCACCGCGCACTACGTCACCTCAGACCTGGACGAGGGGCCGATCATCGAGCAGGAGGTCATTCGGATCGACCACACCTACGACCCTCGTGCGCTGCAAACCGTGGGACGCGACGCCGAGGCGCTCGCACTGTCCCGCGCGGTGCGCTGGCACTGCGAGCGCCGGGTACTCCTCAACGGCCAAAGTACGGTCGTTTTCCCATGACCATCGTGCCCGACCGGACTGCCCCGACGACGGCGTCGAGCGAGTCGGGGCAGTCCAGCGCGTACCGAGATGCACTGCGCTACCTCTACGCGGAGCTGACGCCCGGACGCACTGCGAAGGCGATCCACGGCACCGGCCTCGACAGGCCACGGGCGCTTCTCGCCCGGCTCGGTCACCCGCAGAACGCGGTCAAGGCCGTGCACGTCGCCGGCACGGCAGGCAAGGGTTCGGTCTGCGCGTTCATCGCTTCCATCCTCACGGCGCACGGATTTCGAGTTGGGGCGCACCTGTCGCCGCATGCCTACTGCCTGCTGGAGCGCTTCCAGGTCAACGGGAAACCGGTCGGAGCCGAACGGTTGGTCACCGAACTGGATCGCGTCCGGCCCGCGATCGCTGATGTCGAGCGGGCAGGGTTCGGTCGCCCGACCTTCTTCGAGGTGACGAATGCGATCGCGTTCGGTCTCTTCGCCGGCGAGGTGGACTGCAGCGTCATCGAGACTGGAATCGGAGGTCTGCTGGACTCCACCAACACGATCTCGCGGACGGACAAGCTCGCCGTGCTCACCTCGATCGGGCTTGACCACCAGGACGTGTTGGGCGAGACGCTGCCGGAGATCGCCGTGCAGAAGGCGGGAATCCTCGCCGAAGGCGGAAAGGCGATCAGCATCCGCAACAACCCCGCGGTGGACACGGTGCTGGAACAGGAGGCCGCACGGCGCCTGTGCGGACTGGAGTTCGTGGACCGGGCCGAGGCCCATGGCGACATCACCACGCTGCGGCTGCCGGGCTACGGAGAGCTGCCGCTCGGGCTTCCAGGAAATCACCAGGCCATGAACGCGCGCCTCGCTGTGGCCGCAGTACGAGCGTTTGCATCCCGTGACGGCTGGACCATCGATCCGGCCGCATTGCGCGCTGGATTGGAGCGCACGTCCCTTCCTGGTCGTTTCGAGCGCCGAATCGTCGACGGACGGCTCGTGGTCCTCGACGGTGCCCACAACGCGCTCAAAATCGGCTCAGTCGTGCGAATTCTCGATGAGCTCCATCCCGGTCGGGCGGTGCCGTGGGTGCTGGCGCTCAAGCAGGACAAGGAACTCGACGATGTTGTCCGCGCCATCGCACCAGTCGCCGGCCTCGTCGTCGCGACCGAGTTCACCTCGGAATGCGGCGACCACGCAGTTGCGGGCTCACGCCCAGCCGACGAGATCGCCGCTGCCGCTCGCGCTGTCGGCGTGCCCGCTGTCATCGAGCCCAGCCCGGAGTCCGCGTTGCGATGCGCCGCGGCGTTGAGCGATCACGACGTGCCGATCGTGGTGAGCGGCTCGTTCCACCTGCTGGCAGCCCTCGACCTGGCGACCCGTGCCACATGACCGTCGGCATCTCCAGGACGGCGCCAGGTGGAGGCGCCCGATTCGATGATCTTCGCGCCGGGACCGCATTGCGGTTCCCGGCGCCGTCCCGCGTGCTGATCGCGCACCAGCCCGAGGAAGTGGCGCCGATCCTCGACCTCGTGCAAAACGCTACCTCCAACGGGCATTGGACGTTCGGGTTCCTGGCCTACGAGGCCGCGGCAGGACTCGATCCCGGCCTCGCGGTCCACCCCTCCCGCGAAGGGCTGCCGTTGGCCTGGTTCGGGCTCACAGCACCGCCCCAGCAGGTGCCTGTTGTGGACAGTGGTTTCGAGGCGGGCGGTTTCGACGCCCGATGGGCCCCAGACTGGTCACCGCTGGAGTATCGCGCACAGGTGGACCGGGTCCGGGAAAAGATCGCGGCAGGGGAGACCTACCAGACGAACCTCACCGTGCGGATGCGCGGAAGTTTCGCCGGCGACCCGGCCGGGCTCTACAGAGACCTGGCGACTTCCCAAGGCGGGGCCTACAACGCTCATCTCGACCTCGGGCGGTTCGAGATCGCCAGCGCGAGTCCGGAGCTGTTCTTCGAGCTGCGGAGCGACGAGGTGTTGTTGCGGCCCATGAAAGGAACAGCGCCCCGGGGCCGTGATCAGGAGGAAGACCTGGCCCTGGAACGGGCGCTGCGCGGGAGTGCGAAGGAACGAGCCGAGAACGTGATGATCGTCGACTTGATGCGCAACGACATCGCGAGGGTCGCGGTGCCTGGCAGCGTCCGGGTGCCGTCGTTGCTGTCGGTGGAGCGGTACCCCACTGTGCTGCAGCTGACCTCCGACGTGACCGCGCGCCTGCGTCCTCGTACTGGGCTGACGGACCTCTTCCGGGCCCTCTTTCCCTGCGGTTCGGTCACTGGCGCACCGAAGGCGAGCACGATGGAGCTCATCCGTGAACTCGAGGATGGGCCGCGCGGGGTGTACTGCGGCGCCGTCGGCTGGTTCGCGCCTCCATCCGCCCCGGTCAGAGCGCGCTTCAGCGTCGCGATCCGCACCGCTGTCGTCGACCGGGAAGCCGGGCAGATCGAGTACGGCACCGGCGGCGGGATCACCTGGAGTTCGGATGCGGATGCGGAGCATCGCGAGTTGCTCGTCAAAGCCGAAATCCTCCGCCGTTCCGCACTGGAATCCGTGACCTGCTCGCGAGGTCCGGAGAAGCTCACAATGGACCGAAAGTGATTCGGGAACATCGGTACGGGTTTTGTGACCGGCCGTGGTCCGTTGCCGACGGTCACCACCGCGGTAGCCGTGGGCAACCCCGCCGACGCAGGGGGTTGCCCACGGGAGGTCCTACTGCGAATCCGTTCGTACGGATGTCTTGGCCGCTTCGGACGTGCTGCGGGTGTTGCTGGCTTCAGGAGCGTGCACGTCGATCAGCCTGGTGCTGTCGAGGTGCGGCTCTTCCACGGCCTCCTCCGCCAGCTGGGCGTCGGGAGCATTTGGATTGGCACTACGCACCTCGAGCTGGAAGTCCCCGTCGTAGCGCGTGTCTCCGGTGCGCACGGCCGCCTCGATTATCTCGGCGCCCTTCTCGGCGCGCAGGATCAACGGATCGCTGCGCAAGTCCTTCGTGAGCGATACGCACAGCAGGACTATGATTACTGTGAAGGGAGCAGCCACGATGATCGTCAGGTTCTGCAAACCGGTGAGCGCGTTGTCGCTGCCCCCGCCGACGATCAGCATGACCGCAGCGACCGCTCCTGTTGCTACGCCCCAGAAGATGACGACAGAGCTGCGCGGTTCGATCGATCCCCGCTGCGACAGCGTGCCCATCACCACGGACGCGGCGTCGGCGCCGGATACGAAGAAGATCGCCACGAGGACGATGACCAGCACGCCGGTGACCGCTCCCAACGGGAAGTGAGCCAGCACGTCGAAGAGCTGAGTCTCCGCTGCGCCTGCGGAAGCCAGGTCGGTGCCGTTTCGCTGCACGTCGATCGCGGTGCCTCCGAAGATGGCGAACCAGACCACGCTGACCACGGCCGGCACGAGAATTGCGCCGCAGACGAACTGGCGGATGGTGCGGCCACGGCTGATCCGAGCGATGAACATGCCGACGAACGGGGTCCAGGAGATCCACCACGCCCAGTAGAAGATCGTCCACGAGGAAAGCCACTGCTGCATGGCATCCCCGCCGGTCGCGCCCGTGCGCGCAGTCATCTCACCCATGTCGCGGAAGTAGTCCCCGATGGCCGAGGGCACCAGGTCGAGGATGAAGACGGTCGGACCCACCACGAAGAGGAACACGGCGAGGATCGCGGCGAGCACCATGTTGATGTTGGACAGCCACTGGATTCCCTTGGCCACCCCCGATACCGCTGAGGCGATGAACGCGACGGTCAGCACTGCGATCACTGCTACCAGCAGGCCAACCCCGGGCGAGTCCGACAACCAGCCGCTGGCCCTGAGCCCGCTGCCGATCTGCAGCGTGCCGAGACCCAGTGAGGCGGCTGAACCGAAAAGCGTTGCGAAGATGGCCAGTACGTCGATCAGCTTGCCCAGGGGCCCACCAGCGGTCCGTTTGCCGAGCAGCGGGGCGAATACGGAGCTGATCAATTGACGGCGACCACGGCGGAAGCTGCTGTAGGCGATGGTCAAGCCTACGACCGCGTAGATCGCCCACGGGTGCAGCGTCCAGTGGAACAGCGAAGTGGCCATCGCGGTCTCGACGGCCGCGTCGCTGCCCGGCGGGACGGTCCCGGGCGGGGGCTGGGTGAAGTGCGCGAGAGGTTCGCTGACGCCGTAGAACATCAAGCCGATACCCATCCCGGCGCTGAACATCATCGCCACCCAGGACACCGTCTTGAACTCAGGGGACTCGCCATCCGCGCCGAGCGGGATCCGCCCGTAGCGACTGGCTGCCAGCCACAGCGCGAAGACCACCAGGCCGCTGGCGACGAGCACAAATGCCCAGCCCCCGTTCACGATCAACCAATCGAGCACCGCTGAGGACAGCGCGCTCAGCGAGTCGGTGCGCCACAAGCCCCAGCCGACGAAGGCCAGGGCCAGGGCAGCGGAAACCCCGAAAACGATTCGGTCGACGCGGGCTGGTCTGTCGGCTTCGGGGACGGGGTCGGGTGGGTTGGCGGGATTGTTCGGAGCCATGCTGATCGGCGTCCAGGGGACGCCGCCTCCTCTCGTTTCGTTGAAGAGGTCGGGGTTCGGATACCTGCGCGCCAGCACGGAACGAGACGGAGGGAACTGGATGTTTCGTAGCATCTCGGTGGCGAGCAGCGGGCGAAAGCCCTACCAGAGCGAGACAATCTGGCACCATTTCGAGTGCGCTAGACAATGCCGTGCGGCGGACCCGGTGTCAAGAATCTACGTAGATCCACAACGCAGCACGATCGGAAGCGCTTACTACGAAAGGAAGAAACGGAATCGGCGGCGCTGGTAGACCGCGATGGTCAGCTTCGGGGTGGGAGCATCGTGATCAGGTCAGGCTTGATGGTCTGGTGGAGGTTTTTCGTCGAAGGTGGACTGGTTGTGGCGACTGAGGTCGCCTTCACCCATGTGCGCTGCTGTCCACGTCGGCGTGCAACTTGAAATCGTTGGGCGAGGAGCACGGCCGGTGCTCGCGGGGCGGAACTCGTCGACGATCGCGGTGATGACGAGCCCCCGAACTGTTGCGCATAGAAAAACACGAGGTCAAGCCAAAGCTCCTGCTTGACAGTGAGTGCGTCCGGCCCCATCGTGGGGTTCGCGTCGAGGAACTGTGTGCCTTATGCAAAACACAGATGTTCTTGTTTGGGTTTGCTTCGCGGAGGATCTGCCCGTGCGTGGTGAGGTTCGTGACGTGGTGGCACGCAGCGAAGGTGCATTTGTTGAGCTGCCGGAGAACCACTCGTGGTACGACGACCGCCTGCCCGAACACGACTTCCCGGTACTGGTCGAACTGCACCAGTCGGGGCGGACCGACCTGGACGCCTTCGTCAGTGAGCGGCTCGCGCTGGACGAGGTCGAGACGGCGTTCGAGAAGATGTACCGCGGCGGGGTGCTGCGCTCGGTGATGGTGCTGTGATGGCCGGGTGGAGCAGGTGGTGACCTCCGGCGTGCATGACGACGACCGGACCGACGGAGAGCCTCCTGACCACCCCGGCCGGCCAGTTCTACACCGATCCGGCGATCTTCGCCCTGGAGCAGTCCCGGATCGTCGAGGCGGAGTGGTTCTGCGCGGTGCGCAGCGACGATCTGGCTAGACCATCGAGAACTTCATGGAGCGCTACCACTGCGCGACGATCCACCGCGAACTCACCTAGGTGCTCCCGGAGTTCGCCGACGGTTTCGCGGCCCAGTACTACGTCGGCCACGGTGCGGAGTTCGGTTCGGAGATCGAGGGGTTCACGAGGGCTGAACAGCCTGTTGATGCCCTAGGGCATCCGTTGGGTAGCCGATGCACCCGGCGGATCTTGGTCGACATCATTGCTCGGCAGCCAGTCGCCTCGGCACGGACTGCCTGACCGCTGCGCGTAGTGGTGTCGGACGGCAAGGCGCTATTGTGAGGTCCTGCGGGGCCGAAGGGCTTGCGCAATCCTCTGGTCTGGCGTCGACGACGTCGCATCCGGGATAACCAGATCGCGGTCCGAACATGCATGAACGACAGCCCAGGTACCGGGCGGCGGTCAGCGTGGCCGTCGTGAACGTTGCTGTCGTTGCACTGGTGATCTCGGGCTTGCTGGGGACTGCGATCAGCCAGCTCGTTGCGGACTTGACCGGTGTGGTGGCCGCTGCTGCCGCAGCTGCGGTCTTCGCGTGGACGGGGTTGTACGGGACGGGTCCCGAGCGACGCTGGCGATGGTTGATGGCCCTGGCGCTCGGCTGCTTCACCACCGCGCATGCGCTGTGGACTTGGTACCGCAGCATCGATCCGATGACCTTCCCGAATGCTGCGAACGCCCTTTACCTCGGGCTTCCCCTGTTTACCTTCTTTGCTTTGTTCGTCCTGGTGAAGAAGGATCAGGGGGCAGTTGAAGAGCACGAAGTGGCCCCGCCGCTCGTGGTCGTTGTGCTCGATGGGCTCATCATCGTGGGAAGTTTGGCGGCGCTGAGTTGGAAAATCGCGTTCGGTGTGGTTTGGCAAGTAGACGGCGTCCGAGTGGGCAGGCTTCTCGTGGTGACTTCCTACGCCCTGGCCGACCTGATCCTGATCGTCATCGCAATTTTGTTCGCGATTGCGTTGTACGGGATTTTGCGGTTGCCCCTGGCGTGGTTGGTCGCAGGCCTCGTTGCTATTGGGTTTTCTGATGCGGTGTACATGGCGCTGGTCGTTGTTCGGCAGCTCATCACTCTGCGTCAACTGCACGCGGTCCGGCAGCAGCTGAGCTACCAGGCCAACCATGATCCTCTCACCGGTGCGTCTACGCGGAACGTCCTGCTGCTGCGGCTCGGCAGGGCTCTGTCGCAGGGTCAGCAACCTCGACGTTTCGGTCTCCTAGGGCACGAGGCGGGAGATACCGTGCTGTGTACGGCTTTCGCTCGCCTTAGCGCCTGCATTCGGCGCACAGATACGCTTGCGCGCATGGGTGGCGACGAATTCGTGATCCTTCTCGATCCCGCGCCTGAGGATCCTCGCGAGCTCGGCAGGCGAATTCAGGCGGCGTTCGGCGAACCCGTCAACATAAACGGCTCCTCCTGCACGATCAGTGTCAGCTTGGGGTATGTCGGATTGGGCAAGGACGACAGATCGGCGCTGCCCTGCTGCGCGCGGTCGAGCAGCACGCCAGCAAGGGCGTGCGACGGTTCGTGCTCCGCACAGGCGACCGCAGCCTGGCGAATATCGGCCTATACCGCAAGGTCGGCTACACCGAGACCCATCGCGAAGTCGTCGCCGAGACGCTGTCCCTGGTCCACATGGCGAAGCCGGCGGGATGAGGAGAGTGTGCCGATCACAGCATTGGAGCGAGCTCGCCAAGAAGATCATCGGCGGCGCGAATTTCGCCACCCTTGCCACCCTGAACGCTGACGGCGGCCCACAAGCCTCGATCATGTGGATCGCTCGCGACGGCGACGGAAAGTTCCGGCATCGTGGTAGGTGCTTGGGCCTATCAGGCAAATGACGGGAGCAGGGTGCGTCATCGCCTCTCCGCGTGTGTGGATCGATGGCTGATGCTGGCGGCGTAGCTGGTCCAGTCTCCGCTGGAGGAGCGTTGCCATGTGACGGCGACTTTGACGCTGATTCCGAGCATGCGGGCCAGCATCGCGGCAGGGAGTTCGCCGGCCAGGGTGAACATGACCCCACGTCCCACATCACCCGGGCCGGTCCTGCCTGATCACAGCAGCCTCAGCGACCACCCGAAAACGATCTTACCGAGATCACCTCATTGAGTCTGTATCAGTAGTGGCTATTTGCGGCGTCAACCGGTGCTGGGCAGACCCGCGGGGATCGCGTACACGCTGTTTGACGACTGCGCCAGCCGGACCTCTGGCTGGACCTTCGGTTCGTCCATGCACTTGACCTCCACGATCTCTCCGGATGCAGGATCTTCGGGACGGACTCGTCGGCTTGATCCTGGGCAGTTTTCGGAGGTGCCGGGGATGGTGTGAGAGTACAGCTCCCCGCGGCGCCGGCCGACCTTGATGTCCTGGTCGCAATCCCAGCAGTGGTTGCGGAGAACGCATGAACCCGACGAGCAAGCTCCGCGCCGGCCCGCGGTCCGGATGAATGAAAACCAGACCTGACCGAGATAAAACACCAGTTCAAGAAGTGCCACCCCGCGCACGCGGGGGATGGTGCCACCGGCACCCCCGGCGGGAGTTCGAGTGTGTCGCCGGCCCTCTCCTGGGAGCGGATCGACAGTCCCGAACCCCCGCACGTGCCCTTGCCCATGCCTGACGCGCGTGGCCGTTAGGCCATAAACATCATGTTCAGAGCACACTGCGCTGGGCAGTCCTAGCGAATTTCCGGCAAGTTGAGAGATTTTCCGGTTCCGTCCAGCTGACTCCGCTAGCATTGTGATCATGCGCACGAGGTAAGCCAACGAGCTTCTGGCGGCGCCGCATTGAGGAGGTGGGACTCTGCACGGGAACCCGACAACCAGGCCGGTAGCAGCGTCGCGACAACCACTGCCTACGGGGCACGACCGAGAACACGGCCGTTATTACGGCAGATAGTCCACATCGGGCGTGTCATGGAAAGTTCGTGACGGCGGCGCCGGTAGGGGAGCTCTCTGGCACAGTGCGCAAGATCGATGTCGTGCTTGCCGGAACCCGCCCGGCGCATGAAGTTTAGTTCCGGAGATTTTCAAGGAATCGACGCGCACGGCAAGAAGTATGTTCACGCTACCGAAAGGCAATGGGCGGTCATGACGCACGCAGACGAAGCACTCGATCACGTCTTTCAAATTGTCATCGACGGCACCGAAGTGGAAAGAATCCTGAAATATCATT
Organism: Saccharopolyspora sp. NPDC045941; assembly: GCF_056431445.1. Lineage (NCBI taxonomy): Bacteria > Bacillati > Actinomycetota > Actinomycetes > Pseudonocardiales > Pseudonocardiaceae > Saccharopolyspora > Saccharopolyspora sp. NPDC045941. The sequence goes on along the minus strand of NZ_JBWKKU010000028.1, from coordinate 49,336 downwards.
ATCAGATTGGTCACCGGGATGCAGGCGAGACGTCACTCGACCTCGATACTGACGCACTCTCGGATGAGCAGCAGCTCGCCGGACACGCGGGCGGTAGCGTTACGATCACCCGTGTCAGCCCGAGCTCCGAGTTCAGTCACTGGATCAAGACGACGATGAATGGCGATACCAAGAAGAATCTAGTAATCGTGACCAGGAACGCGCAAGGAGAAGTCGATCGCCGAATGCAGCTTTTTGACGCTTGGGTGAGCAAACGAGAGGGTGACAGCACGCAAGAACGGGTCACTGTCAAATCCAAGCGGATCACAACAGGATGAGATCCACGCCGCCCGCTGCACGACCTCGGCCTTCGCTGGGATGCAAGGGATTTGTATTGAGGTGATCTCGGTAAGATCGTTTTCGGGTGGTCGCTGAGGCTGCTGTGATCAGGCAGGACCGGCCCGGGTGATGTGGGACGTGGGGTCATTTGGTAGAAGAAATCCGACCAAAGATGATCTTCACCAGGTAGGACCCCACGTGATTACCTATCGCGCCTGTGAGGATGGTGGGGGCTTGTTCCGGGTCGTGGTCTGACCCGTATCGTGCCTGGCCTTGATGCCTTGAGTGTGATCAGTCGGCTACGACCCGGCGCAGGGCGTGCCGCCGTCGGTTTGGTGAGCGTGTCTCGATAGGGGCCTTCGCGTCCGGCACCGTCACAGGTCTGACCGCCACGGCCGGCGGTGGCCTGTTGTGTTCGGCGAGTAGACCAGGAGACAACGCCCCATGGCCAGCGTTCTGCCGCAGCCTCAGACCGACGGCCAGATCATCCTCGGTGTGGATACTCATAAGGACTTCCACGTCGCTGTCGTGATCACTGTGATGGGCGTTGTAGCGGGCAGTCGGGCGTTTCCAGCGACGGCGGCCGGTTATCAAGAGCTGATCGGGTGGGCCGGCTCCTACGGCGTGATGAGTCGCGCGGGGGTAGAGGGCACCGGCTCGTACGGGGCAGGGCTGACTCGCCTCCTGCGTGAGGCAGGCGTGGATGTCGTCGAGGTCAACAGACCGAACCGGGCAATGCGCAGGCGCCGCGGCAAGAACGACACGGTGGATGCCGAGGCAGCTGCCCGCGCGGTGTTATCCGGTGAAGCCGCGGTCACGCCGAAAAGCGGTGACGGGCCGGTGGAAGCGATTCGGGCGCTCAAACTCGCCAAGGACTCTGCGGTGAAGGCCAGGGTCCAGGCGATCAACCAACTCAAAGCTGTCCTGGTCAACGCCGAGCCGCAGTTGCGTGAGGAACTCGCTTCGCCTGAGTCTCAGCCGGCTCGTTGCCCGTTCCGCCAACCTGGATTCCGAGGCATATCGCGGTGTCACCGCCGCTGTCGCGCACACGCTCAGACGGCTGGCTTGTCGTATCCAGTATCTCGCCGAGGAGATCCACGACCTCCAGCAGCGCATCGCCACGGCCGTCAAGTCCGCCGCACCCGCACTGCTGGAGTTGCGAGGCATCGGCCCGGACTCCGCAGTGACGCTGCTCATCGCCGCGGGCGACAACCCGCACCGGTTGCGAAGCGAGTCCTCGTTCGCGGCGTTGTGCGGTGTCAGCCCGGTCGAGGCGTCCTCGGGCAAGACCCAGCGCCATCGCCTCAACCGAGGCGGGCACCGGCAGGCCAACGCCGCGCTGTTCCGAGCTGTGCTCACCGGCCTGCGATGGGACAAGCGCACCCGCGACTACCTGCAACGGCGAACCACCGAAGGACTGTCCAAACGCGAGATAATCCGCTGCCTCAAACGCTTCCTCGCTCGGGCCGTCTACCGCATCATCCGCGATACCCTCGCCACGCCCGCTTGACATCCATAGGGGCATCATCCTCGATGTTCCCCACGACCTCGCCCTCTACCTCGCCGGACTGCTGGCCACCCACCGTCGTGAGCTCGGTACCCGAAAGGACGCCGGGCACTGACCCCGTTCGACCAGGCAGTGCTGGGGCTGCGTTGGTTCCGGGACAACACCGATATCGCAAGACTCGCACGTGATCACGGGATCTCCCGCGCGACCGGCTACCGCTACCTCGACGAGGTCACCGAAGTGCTCTCCGACCAGCGCCCGGACCCTGCATGAGGCACTTCAACAGGCCACAGACGACGGCTGGACCCATGTGATCCTCGACGGCAAGATCTTCTCCTCAGACCGGGTCAACGAGAAGACCATCAGCGCCAAAAACACCGTGTGGGATTCCAGAAATCAGCTCCCTATGCCTGACCGCCCGGCCGGTCCAGTCCATCCGGGGTTTCGGGTTGGTTCTGCGCAGCACGGCCACCTCGTGACGCAGCACCAGCAGTTCGACGTCCTTCGACACCGACGAGCGGCCGAGCAACACCAGCCAGCCCACAAGCCGTATGAAGATCAGATAAACCAGACGCAGGGACACGGTTCGCGATCATGCTCTGCCCGGCGAGTGCAGCGATAGCCGCAGGTCGGACACGCGGGCCAACTTCTGGAACCCCACACGCTGACGAACCCAAGGCTCGGAGCCGACCAGCAATGCCCCAAAGAACTCACGGGTTCTGCTCAACCACGCGCAGCGCGAGTTCCGGTACGTGGTAGATGCGAGCGCCGTCGACCCACAGCGAAGCGTCGGCCACCGCGAAGCGGCCGTCGGGGCCCTCGCCGATTTCCAGCACGTCCAACTCGACTGTCACTGTTTGGTTGGCCGGCGTGACCTGTCCCCGGTACTTCCAGGTCAGCGGCCGATCGGTCACCAACGAAAACCGCGGGTCGGTCAGGCCGTCGCCCAGCCCACGGTCGATCATGTAGAACCTCAGCAGCTGGCACATCGCTTCCACCCCCAGCGAGCCCGGTTGCACGGGGTCCTGGAAGAAGTGGGCCTTGAAATACCACTCGCCGGGCCGGATGTCCTTCTCCGCCACCACTCGGCCGAGCCCGGCCTTGCCGCCGTCGGGCCAGTACCCGGTGATGCGATCCAGCACCAGCAACATCGGACCAGCCAGTCTCAACGAGCCGTGCCCGTCGCAGGGAAGCAGCTCTCGACATGAGTCGCCGGAAAGTCGCTCGCCACTTGTGGAGGGCAGGCCTATTTGCTCGGCGAATGCCCGTGCGGGAAAGAACCCGAACACGCTCGAAGCATGCAGCAACCGTTGCCCATCGGCCTCTACGTCCACAGCGAAGGAGACGATGATCGTGCCGGAATACCGGGAAATGTCCAGCAGGGTGACCGTCGTGCGTAGCGTCTGCACCGACTGGTCCACCTCGCCGAGAATAGTGGCGCTGCCGTCCAGATTGCGGAAAAGAAGGTCCTCTTCGGACGACAGCGTGCATCCCGCGTAGGAGGCGAACCACCCGCATGGCTGCAGCGCCACTTCCATCAACACCGCCAACGGCATCACCGGGTACCCGTTCTCCGCCCAGTACCAGGCATCCGCCGGCAGATCGTATTCGGCGACGGCGTGACCGCCTGCGGTCATCGCGCCCTGCGGCGCGTCGACCGAGACGATCCGCGAGATGAAGTGGTACGGCGGCCCCGGCAACCGCGCCGAACGACGGACGCCATCGAACGGGGCGAACGCGGGGCCGAACGCATCGGTCGGCTTGCCCCAGGCCGATGCGAGAAGCCCGGGACGGCCGAAGATGCCGCTGCCAACTTCGGCATCCTGAACGGGGACCAAGGTTGCCAGCGGCCAATCCGGCACCAGGCGCAGCCCGACTCGTCTCGCGTGGAACGCCTTGACCCCGTCCACCGTGCACAGCACGTCGGCGGTCAGCGTCGGCACCGGACCCGCCGAAACTTCGGTGACGAAAACTTCGTAGGTGATCGACCGGCTGTCCGGGGTCACCTGGCCACGACAGCGCATGGCCACCGGTACGCCGGTCACCGGCTCGAACCGCCAACCGTCGGCGTCCACGGTGTGCCCGAGTGCCGCAAGGTAGAAGGCCATTGCCTGCAGGCAGCCTTCGTACATCAGGGTTCCGGGCATGCACGGGTCGTCCTTGAAGTGGCCTTCGAAGAACCAGTCATCGGCGGAGACCGGTGTTTCCGCCCGCAGATAGCCGCGTTTCCACGGACCGCCAGCCGGATCGAACTCGGTGACCTCGCGCAGCAGCAGCATCTTTCCGCCGTCGATGCGCGGGGTGCGGACGTGCGCCTGGGTGCACAGCCATTCCGGGCCGAAGCAGTCGTCCGGCCGCCCCGCCGCGAATGCGGCGACCTGCTCGGCTGAGAAGCTGCGCGCCGAGGACACCACCTGGGGTTCATCGAGCCATCGAGCGGGTTCCGGGGTCTCGCCGGCCGGATCCCACAGGACGCCGCTGGTGTCGGCAAGCTCGTGGTCGTTGAAGAACCCCGCCTGGCCGCCGCGCACGCTCAGCCTGAGTTCGCCGTCGACCCGGCAGTCGTAGTGAAAGAAGAAAAGGCGCGTGCCACCGTGGTCGCCGTGCGCGTCGATGTGGATGTCGAAGTCGAGCATCTCACCGGGCGCGGGTGGGCTGCCGTGAAAAGTCAGCTCGCAGCCCAGCAGCCGGTACACGCGTTCGCCGCGGTTGAGCAGATCCACCCCCATCCAGCTGATCAGGAGCAAGTCTGCCTGTCCTGCCTCGATCATCAGCCCGGCTGGCATGCGCCCGGTCGGATCGAGATACCACGCATCGGCGGTCACGTCGGTCTGGGTCCAGATAGTGCCGGTCCCCAACCGCCCGCGCGGCGCATCGAGCCCGGTCACCCGGTCGGCCAGCAGCATCGGAGGCTGGGGCATCCGGACCTGACGCCGAAACCCGTCCTGTGCCCGGAACTCCGGCCCGAACACCTCCGAAATCCGGCCACTCGCCAACTGCACAAGCTGCTCCCGACCGAAGATCGGGCCGCTCAACTGCCCGGTTGGGTGCTGGGTGAAGGCCGCCTCTGACCAACGTACCTGGTCAACGGTGTCCTGCACCTCGCCCAGACCGGGCGTACCGGGCCGGCTCATCAGGACCATGCGTGATTTCTCGAGCAGGGCGAGGTACTGCTGATGTACCTGGGCATGGCTTTCGAGGAACTCCTGGTGCGTCGAGGCGACGATGCGGTGCCATTCGCCGTCCGCGTGGAGTGTTTTCCTCTCGACCGTAGTCTGGACGGGTGCCGGAGTCTGGACTGGCAGTAGCGGCTCACCGGCCGGATCCGGGACCGGTGCCAGCAGCTCGCCCACGGGAGGAAGCACCGGTGCCGGCTGCATTCGCTGCTCCGGGTGCGGTTCCGGTAGCACGATCGGCGGAGGATGCGCCGCGGTGACGAACGTCTTGACCACGGGGCGTGGCGCGGGCCGACCGGTCGCCAGCGCACCGAAAAGCCGTTCGTGGTCGATGATGACACCCGCTGCGACCAATTCCGCGACCGCGCGGGTGAGCTGGCGCAGGCTCCGGCCGTCAGCCGAATCCAGCGCTACGGCCACATGTTCGCGGTCGCCGAGAATGCGTTGAATCCATCCCGTGCACAGTCCGCGCGGCCCGTGCTCGATGAACACCCGGACCCCGTCCCGCCACGCCCGCTCGACGGTCCCGATGAAATCGATTGTGCCGACCGCCTGCGCGGTCACGGCATCGGCGGCATTCTGCTCGGTCACCACGTACGGCTCCGTGGTGGCGCAGGAGTAAAAGCGCATGTCCGGCAGGTCGAAGGTGGGCCTGCGGTGCAGCTCCCAATACTGGTTCCGTACCTCGTCGACCTCCGGGACGTGCGCGGCGATGTCGTAGTCGAGCGGCAGTGCGTTCGGTTGTCCCAGCCGCCGCAGCACACGCTGGCAGCCTTCGGATTCACCGCCTAGAACACTCACCCCGGGCGCGTTCATCGCCATCAGGTGCACGGCGGGTTCGCCGGCGACGGCCTCGCGGACGGCTTCCGCTGATGCGCTGACGATGTAGGCGGCCCATTTCTCGCCCGTAACGCCATTCCGCCGCCACGCCCGGCGAACAGCGGCGAACTCCCCGGCGAGCGCGCTGGTCAACACCACGGAGTCCTCGACCTCCGCAACCAGCCGCGGTACGTCGCGCCATGCGCCCATCGCGACCAAGGCGCTGGATTCCCCCGAGGAATAGCCGATGACCGCGGTGGGTTTCACGCCGAGCAAGCCCCGCGTGATCTCCGTGTGCAGCTGACCGAGTACTGAGGCACCCCAAATCTGGTCCAACGCGCGAGGTGCCGTCCCGGCAAACGCCCATCCGATCAGCTCGGTCAGCGAGCCACAACGCTGTTCAACTCGTTGTCGGATATCCGGCAGCGCGAGCATGACCTCTCGCCCCATCCGCGGGTAGCTGGCTGAACCATTGGAGAACACGAATGCTGTTTCGCCCAAAATGGGTTTGGGCCGGAACGCCACCCCTTCCGGCTGGAGGCCCTGCCCGGCCAGCCAACGTTCGGCGGCCCCGATCCGATCGTTTAGCTGAGTATGGTCGGCTGCCCGGACGACCAGTCGCGCCGGTCCCGTGTCGGTTTCCCGGCCTGCCCGCGCGGCAGCGAGGGCAGTGGCTGCATCGGCGCCGGAAAACACGTGCAATCTGCCAGCACCATCGGCGATCCACGAATCCACGGAGTCAGCCCGGAGTCCGAGATGTCGCTCCCGCGCCCCCAGCGTCGACACCGCCACAGCCGCGCTCCGACGGTCAACGGACGGATCGGCCGGCCGGTCGACACGCGGTATCGCCCCATGCCGCACGGCCACGGCGGCGCACGCCACGGCAAGCAGCCCCTTGGCCGCATGCGGCACCCCGAAAATCTCGGCGGGGTCGAAGGTTTCTCTGGAGCTATGAGCCACCTGATTCTGCTGGTTCGCAATTTCAATGGAAATCGGATCCCTAATTTCCATTGAAATTGCACCGTCACCCACGACGAGGCCAACGTCCGGTTGGGGGTCGGTGAGGACGGCGAGTACGTCGTCGCCGTCCCGGCGCGCGTCGTTTAGGCGTTTGAGGATCAGCACGACGGCCGCATCGCCGGGTGGAACGTCGATGTTCAGGTCTGCGAGGGCTTTGCGGTGCACCTGCTCGTGGGAGAGGTCGACGGCACCGACCAACACCGCATCGGCCTCCCGCGAGCGCAAGGCTCGCTCGCCGATTTCGAGCGCCACCAGACCGGATGCTTCCTCCGCCGAGACGGTGAAGCTCGGCCCGGCCAAGTCCAACTGGGCATTGATCCGGTTCGCCACGGCGTTCGGCATCGTGCCGACGACCGCGGGAGCGTCGAGGACCGGCGCGAAAGCGTTCGGATACTGCTCGCGCTGCTCCGATTCGCCGAGGTTGCTCGCCACGCGTGTGCGGGTCGGATAGCGGGCCACCTCGACATCGCAGCCCATGCCGATCAGCACCATCGTCCGATCCCGAACCAGACTGACATCGCGCACCGCCTCGCGGGCGGCCTCCAGAATCGACACCTGCTGGCCCAGCGACTTCTGCAGGTCCGCCGGTGGCACGCGAAGTTCCGGGACAGCGACCGCGTAGTCGACGGCACGGCCCAGGCGGGGGGTTCCACGCAGTAGCGCATCGCGGAACTCGTCGGAGTCCGCGCAGTCGGCGACTCGCGCGCCGATACCCACGATCGCGACCTCATCGGGTCGTGAGTGCGAAGACCGGTGGGGGGCGGTTTTCGCACTTACGACCACGTTGTCACCTGTCCATTGTTCGAGGACCAGGTGGGCATTGTTGCCGCCGAAGCCGAACGCGCTGATCCCGGCACGGCGGTGGCCTTCCCATGCTTCGGCTTCGTGCAGCAGGCGCAATGGGGTGTCGCGCAGCGCCTCGATCGGCTCGTCGGCTCCGAGCGTTGGAGGGCGAATGCCGGCGTCCATCGCGGCAAGCACCTTCAGCACACCGGCGGCTCCCGCGGCCGTGATGAGGTGGCCGGTGTTCGACTTCGCCGAACCGATCGGCAGATCCCGCGCCCCGGCGAAGGCCCGCGATGTGCTGCGAACCTCGACCGCATCGCCGAGGCTGGTGCCGGTCGCGTGGCACTCGAGAAGCGACACCGACTCGGGCGAGATCTCAGCGTCGGTATAGGCATGCTGGAGCGCGCGAACCTGGCCCTCCTCGGTGGGCACCAGGATGCCTTTCGACCGTCCGTCGTTGGACAGTCCGACCCCGCGAATCACGCCACGAATCCGAACGCCCGCGGCGAGTGCGTCGGACAACCTCATCAGGGCGACGAAGGCCGCACCTTCGGCCGGGACCAGGCCGTCGGCGTCGCGGTGGAAGGGACGGCTGCGTCCAGTGGGGCTCAGCGCGGACAGCGCACTGAACGCCTGGTGGATCGCGAGATCGTCGGTCCGGTTGACCGCGCCCGCCACCATGAGGTCCGCCGCGCCATCGTGCAGGCGATCGCACGCCAACTTCATCGCGTAGAGCGACGATGCGCACGCCGCGTCCAACGCGAACGCGCCCGCACCCAAGCCGAGCGCGGCCGCCGCGAAATGCGCCGGGATACCGGAGGAAAACCGGTTCAGCGCGCTGGGCTCGGGCCCATCGAGCAGGCCGGACAAAACCGCCCGGACAGCAGGCGTCTGGTCGGACAACCACACGCTCTCGGCAAAACGCACCATGCCATCCGTAGGCAGCGACAGATTGCCGAGCACCAGTCCGGCGCGTTCGTGGGGCTGGTTGATGCCTGCTTCTCCCAGTGCTTGACGTGCACCGTGCAGTACCCAGCGATACGACTCGTCCAGCACGTCGATCCGCGCGGCATCGACCTGCAAACCATCAGGATCGAAGACATCGGCGAAGCCGGAGACATAACCGCCGACGTCGCTGCGGATGCCAAGCGGCACGTCGCCGGCGGGCAGTCTCCAACGGCCTTCGGGAACCCTGGTGAGGCTGACATGGCCTTCGATGATGTTGTCCCAGAACGCATCCGGGTCAAGTGCGCCCGGTAGTACGCACCCACGACCAACGATGGCTATCGGCTCGAACACGCCCGTCACCTCCCGCTCGGGGCGCCATCGGGGCGGGCCACCAAGCGAAGCCGGTGAAGCTCGGCGACGGGTGTGCCATCGGCGGCGCAGAGCTGGAGATCGCACTCAGCATGAGCGCTGTGCACCTCTCCCGCTCGGATGATGCTCGTGCCCGCACCATCCAGCATTCCCGGACGATGCAGCCGGAATTCGCCGACGCCCATGGGCAACGCGGCGGTCCCCAGTGCCCGCTCAGCCCACAAAGTCGCCAACTGGATACCGCCGTCCACCGCCGCCGGGTCGGTGTGACGGTGCTCATCCGGCCAGCCCAGCGCACGCGCGCCGACAACCGTCCCAACTGCTCCGGCCGCGGAAACCCCGTCGACGCCGCGGAGGGCCTGGAACGCCGGACCGTGAAACAGCAGGTAGCCGTCGTAGATCGGCCTGTCGCCGAAGGCGTCCAGGCCCGCCGGGACGTCCCATCGGCGCGGTGCGTCGACCGCAGTTTCAGTTGTTTCAATTGAAACTGCGGTCTCTCGGAAGCCCAGTTGTGCTCGGTAATGCGGCAACTCCCCCGTACCATGCAGGACCAGGGATCCGCCCGGCGCACAGGTGATGCGCACGACATCGCCGTCTCCGGCGAAGTGGTCAAGGGTGATCTTGCGGAGTACGTCGAGGTCGCGAAGCGCAGCGGTTTCACACGTCCCGGACAGGCGCGCCGCGGCGGTGAACCACTCCAGCACCATCGCGACCGGCACCACCGTCGTTCCGGCAACGGAATGGTCCGCCAGATACGGATGCGACCGGTCGGTGACCACGATCTCTCCGGCTGCACTGGGCTCGGCTTTCGGGAAGGTGCCCGCGGCAACCACGACCTGCACAGGTTCGCGCGCACCCAGTACCTCATCGACGAAGGCTTTCGCCCCTGCTTCGATCGGGATCAGCTGGACTCCGGAGGCCCGCAAGCGGTCGGCCAGCGACGCATCCACCATCCCGCCGTCCCACGGGCCCCACGCAATGGTGCGGACCAGGCATCCCGGGCGTTTCGCGCGCTCTGCCGCGGCGATCTGGGTGATGACCTCGTTGGCCATGGCGTAGTCGCTCTGTCCCGCGTTGCCGTAGCAGGCTGCGACCGAGGAGAACACGCAGAGGAGATCAAGGGGATCCTCGGCTGTCACGTCGAGCAAGGTTCGCAGGCCGTCGACCTTCGTGCCGAAGACGTAGTCGAGCTGTTCGTCGGTCTTGTCCTTGATGGTCTTGTCCGCCAGCACCCCGGCACCGTGCACGAGCCCAGTGATCGGCCCCCACTCCGCGCGCACTCCCGCCAGGGCTTTGCTCAGCGCCGCGCTGTCGCGGACATCCACGGGCAGATAGCGGGCCGGCGAACCGCAGGATTCCAGCGCGTCGAGCGTCGCCCGGATTTCGCGGCACGAAAGCACTCTGGCGGCTTCGGACCTGATCCGCTGCGGTGCAGCTGACTCACCACTGGTCCGCAGGTGCCCGGCCACCGCTTCCCGCACAGCTGCCTCGCCGGACACGCCAGAGAGGTAAGACGGCTCTTCCTCCAAGGCCGTGCGGCCGAGCAGGACGACCTTGGGTTTGCGTGCGGCGGCGAGGGCTCGCGCCGCCATCGCGGTCACGCCGCGCGCTCCGCCGCTGATGACGATCACAGAATCCGGCCCGATCACGTCGGTCCACGAGTCGCCGAACGGCGCCTCGGCGTGGTGAAGCACGGTGCGGGCGCCGTCAGCGGTCAGTCCCACGTCGGTCACCGCACCACCGGTGAGCAGCTCAAGCGCGATTGCCCGCGCCAGCTCGGCGCCGCTGCGCCCACCCCGCTCGCAGTCGATCGCTTTGACCGCCGTCCCCGGCCATTCCTTCGCGGCGGTACGCGCCAGCGCCGCGACCCCGCCGACCCACACACGTTCCGGTGCGCAGCCGGACAGCCCGAAGTCACCACCGGTGTCCTGCACCGCAACGAAAACCCTGGGTGTTTCCGAACGACCAGCGACCATCGCGCGAGCCACCCGCAATGCCTCCCGGTTGACCGCGATGGCCTCCTCTGCCGAGCCGGAGCGCAGGCCCCCGAGGAAGATGACGCCGTCGGTGTCGGCCGGTACATCCGCGGTGACGAACGCGCGCACACCGTGCTCGACGAGTTCGGCCGCGAGAGGCTCGGCCACGCCGGTTCCGTCCTCGGTGATCGCTATCGACGCGCCGATCAACCCGGGCAGCGCGAAGCCGACCGCCGGTGCCCGCCGGGTGGAAATGGCCTGTCGCGTCAACTCGGTTTGGTTGTAACTCGATGTTACTTCCTGGGGCGCGGCAGGTTCGGCTTCGACCTTCACCACGCCGCTATCCCCGGCACCTAGCAGTTCAGCCACCTCGCCGAGCGTTCCGGCGGCTCCCAGCAACGCCGGATCAACCTCTGCCAGATTCCGAACCCGCTCCCGCACCGCCGAAAGAATCTCCACCCGCTTGATCGAATCAATGCCCAGATCCGACTCCAACTCCATGCCCGCATCCAGCACGCTCAACGGATAACCCGTCTTCTCCGCCACCACCTCCAACAACAACGCCACATCAACACCGCTGGAATCCGGCTGGGCAGCCGGGTTCTCAACCGAATCCCGGTATGCGTCGTATGACGGCGTGACGGAATCAGAAGCGGGAACCTGGACACCCACGGGTTCCGGTGGAGCCGGTGACACTTGGGGCAGGGCGTAGCCGGCATGGTCCCACGGGGCAACAGCGGGCTGCACGGCAGCCGCTTCGGGCACGCTAGCGGGAGACAACCCACCGGGCGCTGCTTGCGGCACGCCGCCGGAAGACAACCCACCGAGAGCCGCTTCGGACATGCGGAGGAACGCCAGGTGCGTCTCGGCCATCACGCGCTGGTAGGTGGCATGCGCTTCGCTCGCCTGCCGCTGCGTCTCCCGCAACGCGTCCAGCCAGGGGTCCGAAACGAGGTGAGAGCCACCCCGGACCAGGTTGCTCGGTGAAGGGTGCCCCTGGCCCTCACCTGGCATCCAATCGGGGGGAGGTCGATGTCCGTGGACGACAGGTCCGTCCACGGGTTCGGGAAATGGGCGGGTGCTTTCGGCTTGCTGTGGTGGGTTGGGTCGCGGGAGTTCGTGGGCACCGCCGGGCGGTGGATACGGTTTGCCGTAGTTCGCACCGAGCAGGTCCACTGTCATGCCGGGTTTTTCGTCCATTCGGGGTTCCTCGATCGGCGTGAACGGGCACCACAGTGCCTCGAAGTTCAGGGGGATGCCGCGCACGGCGAGCTGGGCCAGCCCTTCGTGCAGGGCGGTGACCCCGTCGGTGCGGGCGTGATCCAGGCTGACCGACAGGTGTTCGCGTCCGGCCAGGATGTCGTTGGTCAGCCTCGTGAGGGTCGCTCCCGCACCGACCTCGACGAACGTGCGGACACCGTTGGCGTGCATATTCTCGATCTGGTCGACGAACCGGACCGGCCGTTGAAGGTGGTCGGCGAGGCGGTCCCGGATCGCGTCCGGGTCGGGCGGGTAGCGATCGGCTTCCGCGTTCGAGTACGCCGCGATTCGCGGCGGCTGGAGTTCCACAGCCTCGAGGGACTCCCGCAGCGGTGCGCGGGCGGTGTCCATGAGCGGGCTGTGGAACGCGGCGGCTGTGTTCAGTTTCCGGGCGGCTCGGCCAGCTTCGGCAAGCCAATTCACCAGCCGATCGATTGCCTCGTTGGTGCCGGATACCACGACTTGCTTGGGGGCGTTGTGGTTGGCGACCCACAGCTGGTCGTCGAGTTCTGCAACGATCGAGCGGACGTCATCGATGGAACCCGCGACCGCGAGCATAGCTCCTTGTGCAGTGGCGGCGTCCCGCATCAGTTCTCCGCGCTTGCGTGCCAGCCTGATGAGCGTCTCGGCGTCGTAACAACCAGCGACGTGCAACGCAACCAGCTCTCCGAAGCTGTGCCCCGCAACGGCATCCGGCGAGACGCCCAAGGTACGCAGAACTTCCAGCAGCGCGAGGCTTTGCACAGCGAGAGCCGGCTGTGCCCACTCCGTGCGGGTCAGCCGGCGGTCTTGCTGAGCCCGCTCGTCCTCGGTGAAGACGGGAGGCGGGAACACCACGCGGTGCAGCGCGACACCGTCGAAGCAGATTCCAGCGGCCGAGTCCCATGCACTTCTGGCGGCCGGGTGAAGCATCGCCAACTCCGCGCCCATCCCGACGTACTGGCTCCCCTGCCCGGAGAACAGGAGTCCCAGCTTGCCGGGATCGATACGGCGAGGCGCATAGTAGACACCTCGCGGGCCGGACAACGCCGTTTCCGGATTTGCTTCGATGCGGTCCGCGGCCTCTGCCAGCTTCGCGGTCAGATCGGCGTCGGTGGTCGCCACGATTGCCAGTTTGGACTGGGCGGTGTGGTCGAACGTGCCTTGCGTCTCCCGCGCGATCGTGGCCAGCGGGCGGGAGACACCTGAGCTTGCCCGGCACGCGCTCACCAGCGCATGCGGGGAATCGGCCGAGAACAGAACCAGCTCGGACGAGGCTACCCTGGTCAACTCGGGCTCACGGCTCTCCGACCCCGGCGAGGGCCGGTACTCCTCCAAGGTGATGTGAAAATCTGTTCCGCCGAAGCCGAAGCTGGACACAGCGGCGCGCCGCGGCTGGCTGCCATCGCTGATCCACGGACGCGCCTGGGTGTTCAGGTAGAACGGGCTGTCGGCGAATCCGAGTGCCGGATTGGGGCGGTCGACCTTGATCGTCGGCGGCAATACCTTTTGGCTCAATGCGAGCGTGGCCTTGAGCAGGCCGGCAGCGCCCGCCGCGTTCTTGGTGTGGCCGATCTGCGACTTCACCGAGCCGAGCGCGCACCACTGGGCGTCGGACCGTCCGGCCTCACCGAACACCGCTCGAAGCCCGGCGAACTCGGCGGCGTCCCCGGCGGCGGTTCCAGTGCCGTGCGCCTCGACGAGCTCCACCGTTTCCGGACCGTAGCCCGCTGCGTCGTAGGCCCGGCGCAGCGCCCTGGCCTGTCCTTCGGGCACCGGCGCGTAGATGGAGCTGCCGCGCCCGTCCGAGGCGGTGCCGATGCCGCGGATGACCGCGTGAATCCGGTCGCCGTCGCGCTCGGCATCTTCGAGGCGGCGAATCGCGAACAGGACAATCCCTTCCCCGAGAACCATGCCGTCGGCTTGGTCCGAGAAGGGACGGCAATCGCCAGTTGGAGAAAGCGCGGGTGTCTTGCTGAAGCAGGTGTACATCACCGGATCGTTGAGCGTGTCCACCCCGCCCGTGATCACCAAGTCGGCTTGACCCGTGGCGAGTTCGTTTGCACCGCTGGACAACGCAGCCAACGAGCTCGCACACGCGGCGTCCGTGGTGTAGTTGCTCCCGTGCAGGTCGAACCTGTTGGCGATCCGCCCGGCCACGACGTTGCTGAGCAAGCCAGGCAGGCTCGCCTCCTGCCACGGGACGTAGTTGGCTGCGATTCGGTCGCAGATCGCCTGCGCCTGGTCTTCGTCGATGCCGCTCTCCCGCAACGCCTTCAGCCACACCGGCCGCTGGATGCGACTGCCCATGGTGGTCAGCAGTTCCAGCGACGACGTACCGAGGATTACGCTCACCCGCTCGCGATCCACACCCGACAAGCCGGTAAGACCGGAGAGCAGTTGTTCGGCTGCCACGAGTGCAAGCAGTTGACTGGTGTCGGTGGCTTCAATCACCTTGGGGGGAATGCCGTGAGCGAGCGGGTCGAAGGGCACGGGGGAGAGGAACGCGCCGCGATGCGCATAGGTCTTGTCCGGTGCCGCCGGATCCGGGTCGTAGTGGTCCTCGACCAGCCAGTGCGTGGCGGGCACGTCGGTGACCTGGTCTTCTCCCGCCACAGCAGTGCGCCAAAATCCGCCCGGATCGGAAGAACCGGGCAGCAGCGCGCTGACCCCGACTATCGCGACCGGCGGCATGGTTCTCGCTCTCGCCTCGGGCATGGCCTTGTCCTTCGGTTTCATCGGGGTTGTCGAGATCAGGACCCGTGAGTCAGTGGCTTCTCATGTCAGCCTGCGCGGCGTGAAGCGGAAAGCCGTCGCGGGCACCGGCACCCCGTAGGTGCGCAGTTGGTGGGCTCTGGTCACCACAGCCGCACCTTCCAGCAGATTGCGGGCTACCTGCACGACACCGCGGTTCGCCGGATCTGCCAGGAAACTGCCGGCCACCCAGCGGTTGAACGCCCCCGTTGCCGGCCCGCACCAGAGCTGGTAATCGGCGCGGCGCGGCGTCTCGCCATGGATCGCCCACCAGCTCGACCTGCCCAGGTACCAGCGGCACACCAGCGCCATGCGGTGTTTCGGATCGGCCTCGGCGCGAGAAAGCTCGGCAGGATCTCGTTCCAGCCAGTAGCGCCGCGTCTCCGCCCAGATGTCCGCGATCGTGGCGCCCAGCACAGTGCGTTCGAGCTTCTCGGCCTCCCGGTCGGGCATTTCGTCGAACGACCGATACTGCCGGTAGATCTGGTACAGCTGGTTGGCACGCGGGCCGAACATGGTGCCTTTGCGGAGCACCTGCACCTTGGCACCGAGCTCGAACATGTCCGAGGCTGGTGCCATCATCACGTCCGCGATGTCGGCCGCTGCGAGCATTTCCTTCGCTTCCGCCGAGATTCCGGCCTCCAGGCAGGTCTGGTTCACCGACCCGGTCAGCACGTAGGCCGCGCCGGCGGCAAGGGCCGACGCGACACCGTGGGGCGTGCCGAGGCCACCCGCAGCCCCGATCCGAACGTTGCGCCCATGCCGGAAGTGGGTGCTCAACGCATCGCGCAGCTCCATGATCCGGGGCAGCAACGATGCAAGCGGCCGGTTGTCGGTATGCCCACCGCTGTCCGCTTCCACGGTGATGTCCTCGGCCACGGGGACGCGCTTGGCGAGTTCGGCTTCGTCGGCGGTGATCCGGCCATTGAGGACCAGCTCATCCAGCAGGCGCTGCGGTGCCGGCGCGAGGAACTTCTCCGCGACCTCTGGGCGGGAAATCTTCGCGAACAGCCGTGTCCCGCGGACGATCCGACCACTGCGGTCTTTTCGCAGTCCGGATGCTGCCAACTGGACCACGGTCGCAGTCAGATCCATGAACGCGGAGGCCGAAACCGCAGGCACCTGCTCGCGGAGGAGCATGTCGACCAGGTGCCTCTCCCACGCCGGATTCTGTGGTGCGTGGATGAGGTTCACTCCCCAGTTCTGGCGTCCCGGCAACGCTTTCCGGAGGTTCTGCACCGTCGACGTCACCTTGGGAACGGGGATACCGGCGGCGCCGAAGAAGCCGAGCATGTCCGCTCGTGCCATGGCGATCACCAGCTCCGCGGTTGCGATCCCGTTCGCCATTTCGCCCGCGACATAAGGAAACCGCGTGCCATGAACCTCGTTGAAGGACCGGTCACCCAGCCATTCCGGGTACAGCGGCGGCAAGGTGGCCAGCACACGCCGACCGCGCGGGTCGCCGACGATGGCACCGATTCCGTTGTCGGGCGTCGCTACGATCTGAACTTCTTCACGAATCCTTGCTACCACGTCAGCGAGCGACTCCTGCGATCCTGGCCGCACGGCGCTGGGTGCCGTGGTCGAGGAAATCTTCATCACTTCTCCGGCAGCGTCTCGTCGAGCACTTTCCGCAAGGTCGCGGCCAACCCGCGCAGGTCAGCCCCGCCGATGATGGTGAAGTGGTTGCCGGGCACCTCATGCACGCGCAGTCGAGCCATCTGCACCGACGCCCAGCCGTTGTGGGGATCACCCACCGGTATCGCTGGTCGCCGCGCCTCGCCGAACACTGGCGGAAAAGGTTCGACAGCGCGAAGCAACGTCATCGACAGATCAGAGGGCTGAGGCCGGTAGGCGATGTTGGCTTCCAGATTCGACTGGAACACCGGCAACAGCCGATCGAGTAGTCGATCGGCTGCGACCGCGCCCATGATCCGGAGCTCCCTGCTGACCAGCTCCCGGCACTGGACCGACGTCAGTGCGGGATCCACCCTCAACGCATCCCATTGGGCTCCCGACATCGCCCGGTGCACCGCCACCAACTCCTCCAGCGCGGCACGCTCATCCCAAACCGGTGCGGTCTGCCCACCGTGCGGAAGGTAACTGTCGATCCCCACCACCTCGGCGACCTCTGCCCCATCACGCCGCAACCGGCAGCCGATCTCGTACGCGACCAGACCACCGAACGAGTAGCCACCAACGACGTAGGGACCACGCGGCTGGACCGCGTAGATGTCCTCGATGTACCGGTCGGCGAGTTCCTCGACGGTCGCGAGTGCCGGCTCGCCGCCGTCATACCCGGGGGCTTGAAGCCCGTAGAACGGGTATCCTGGCCCCAGATCGTCGGCGAGCGCCTGTAACTGATGCGCTGCTCCGACCGCGCCTCCGATGCAGAAGAAGGGCCGTGGCGGAGTCAGCGCAACAGCCAACATCGGTTTCCGCTCCACCTCACGCGTGTCGGCGTGCTCACCGTCCATCAGCGTGACGAGTTGGCGTGCCACCGTCTCCAGTGTGGGATGTTCGAGCAACAGCGTTGGCGGGACGCGGAAGCCCAGCCAGTCGGATAGCTCGGCCTGCAGACCGGTGGCCGTCAGCGAGTCGAGCCCGTAGTCATCCAGTGGGGTCTGTGGGTCGATCTCGGCCACGGGACGGCCGAGATCGGCCGCGAGCTGCCGAGTCAGCCACTCCAACAGCTCGGCTTCGGAGTGCACCTGGTATCGCGGTGCGCCGCGCCGGCCTCGCTCGCGGCTGTCGTCGGCCACTGGAGCTGCGAAGTAGCGGTGCGCGAGATCCTGGGCATAAGCCACATTGGTCTCGATCAACTCGAACCCCAGGAGACTCCCGACGTGGTACGTCTGCCGGTCTCCTTGCATGCGCTCGAGGCGATCGAGAACACCGGCCTTGAGATCCGCGGCACGGAAGTGCGGCATGAACGGCCATCGTCTGGCGACCAGCACATCGGTAACCTGGCCACCCATCGCGGCCACATCTTCACGAAGCTGCCGGACGATGTCCGTGGTGTCCAGGCCTTGCGCCCCGTAGGAATAGCAGGTGTAGACGTCCGTGTCATCATACCGGTTGTGGTAGGCGACGCAGTGGCCAGGTTGCGGTGCCGCCCCCTTGGAGCGCACGAGATACATGCCGGCTCTGGGCAGTCCGGAAATCCGGCAAAGCACGGTGTAGTAGTCGATCGTACGAACCCTCGACGCGATATCCCGCTCATCGGCGGTGGCGTCGAGCACATCGACGACCTGGTCGAGTGGAACGGACAGGATGAGCGAATCCGCATGTACGGGACCGGAATCGGTTTGCACGACGACGCCGCTGGATTCGCGCTCTATCGATGTGATGCGCGTACCGGTGCGCACATCGGAAAGACTGTCGGCAACCCGCTGCCACAGCCTCCCGAAGCCGCCGGATACCGTGAAGGGCCCGGCATGGCCGGTGGTTTGCGGACCAAGGGAAACCAGGCCGGTCATCTCGGCATGTTTGACGAAGTACAGCGCGGGGACATCGTCGTTCGGATAGCCGTATCCCGAAGCGGTGTAACCGGATCCGAGCGAATCCGTCATACCCAGGAGATCGTTGCCGACCACCCATTCCGATATCGACTGCGACAACGACACTGCGGAGTGCGCCAGGCCGGCCGTCGCGATGCCTGGAAAGGCCTGCTCCCGCAGCTGCGTGTACCGGGAGAACTCCGATCTCCGGAAGAAAGATGCACCCGGCGATCTGCGAAACCACCGGTCGGCGTCATATTCGTAGGTCGCTGTGGCTTTCACAGTGTCGACACCGAGTTCTGCCGCTAATTCGGCAAACCGCTCGTAGCGCGGTGTGCAGATGTGGGCGCCCAGATCGTAGGCACGCCCGTCGACGTCGATCGAGACAACCTTACCACCGACGACCGGCTCGCGCTCCAACACCACCACGGTGTGCCCGAGGCGCTCCAACTCACGCGCGATAGTCAGCCCGCTCGGGCCCGCACCGACGACGCAGACCGTTTTGGCGAGCGGCCCCTTTGACCCAGTTACTTGTTCATGGGCGCCCCTTGCCTCAACCAGCGCCGTCCGCGCGGCGTGCATCTTCCGGTATATCAGGGCACGGGCGTGGTTTACCGAGGCCGCTTCAAGCGGCGACCGGCCGAGCGCGATGCCAAGACCTTCCGGGGCGTGGGCAGGGTCGAACACCAGGGCTTTCGCCGTCTCGGTGTTGACAACGGCGTCGAACTGCACTCGCGCGATCGTGTGGTATCCCTCAGTCCACACGACCGATGGATCGAGCGCGGCCTGATTGCTGTCTGAGGAGTCGGTCACCGGATGCAGTTGGATTTGCAGCAGTGCACCGAATCCGCCGTCCGAAACCTGCTCGACGAGCTCATCCCGGAGAGCAGTCGGCGGTCGCGGATCAGTGGGATCCCTGGCGAGGAAATCCGGTGGCACGGGCGGAAAAAGGCGATGGCCAGCGACGTGCTGTCCGCAATCGGCCCTGTCTTCCGCCGGTACGAGCCGATAACGCGCCAGCCAAGGACGCCCGGTGGCGTCCACGTGCACGCGCGGCGCCTGCGAGTGGTAGTGGTACCGCATGAACGAGACCGGATCGCGGACCTGCTCCCACAGCAGTTTCCCGGCACGCGGATTCGACCGGACCATGTCCTGGCGGTCCTGATCGTTTCCCAGCAGAAAGCGCACGAAGGCCGCGGCATTGCCGGCGAAAAGTGCGCGACCGGTGTTCAGCGTCAGATTGAACTGCGGCTCCCCGGAACCAGCGGGATCCAACCACAACAGCGACGCACCACGGGTTCCGGGGGCGATGTCGTCCGACGATTCACCGTTGCTGTACCTGGCAATCAGCGGATATTGCTTGCCCGCCGCGAAGAACGGGTGCACGGAGATCCCCGCGACGTCAACGAACTCGATATGCCCGCGCACGCAAGCGCCTGCACCGTGGAAGAGGCGTTTGCCGGTTGAGGTCACCACCGTCTGGAATTTCCGGAGCAGTGCGGTGAAGTCCGCGTCGACGTCGTGCAGTCGGGGATCATCCGGCCCGGTGCAGATGCGCAGCCCCGGGACCAGAAGTTCACTACTCATCGGGCGTGCTCCTCTAAACGCTGAAGGTACTGCGTGCGGCACGCGGCGCGGCGCACCTTGCCGCTGGTCGTCTTGAGCACCAGTCCTGGCGCACCCACGACCACCTCGTCGCATGCGATCCCGTGGGCTTCCCTGATCGCGCGACGAACCGTCCTGGTGATTTCCTCGTCATTGTCGGCAACAGGCGCGCCATCCACCATTTCCACGAAGATGATCAAACGCTCGCCCTGGCCCGATCCTGCCGAGGGAACCGAGAACGCGGCGACCCCGCCGGGGCGGATCAGCGGATGACACCCGCGAACAGTTTCCTCGATGTCCTGCGGATAGTAGTTATCGCCCCGGATAACGATCAGTTCCTTGAGCCGACCGGAGACGAACAACTCTCCGTTGCGAAAGAACCCGAGATCACCTGTCCTCAGATACTCGCGGGGATCGTCGTCGGCGACGCGAGCACGGAATGTCTCGCGGGTCTCGTCCGGCAGGCCCCAGTACCCGAGTGCCTTGGTGGGCGAGTCGACCCAGATCTCCCCGACCTGACCGGGGTCGCACGGTTTGCTGGTGGCCGGATCGACGATGCGAACGTTGGCACCTTCCTTGGTGACCCAACCGCTGCCGTAGAAACCGGCGGCACCCTGGGTGGAGTCGGCTTCAACCGGCTCCACCCGGCCCTTCTCCAACTCGCGCTTGTCCACCCACAGCGGACCACCGCTTCCCATGCTCAAGCTCAACGTGTGCTCGGCCATGCCGTAACCGGGGTGGAACACCGCAGGTTTCAGTCCGGTCAGCATGAAAGCGTTCCAGAACCGCTCCATGGTTTCCGGGAGCACCATTTCTCCAGAAGAACCGAGAACTCGTACAGAGCTGAGGTCCCAATCTGCGCGCTGCTCCGGAGTCGTCTTCCGGACCATCAGGTCGTAGGCGAAATTCGGCGCCGACGTGTGCGTGGCGCGCACCCGGGACATGACGTCGAACCACACCGAGGGCCGCTGCAGGAAGCTGAGCGGAGACATCACGTAGGTCCGCCCGGAGTGCCCCGCGATGGTGTTCAGCAGGAAGCTGATCAGCCCGAGATCGTGGAAGTGCGGAACCCAGGTGACGGCGACCGTGTCGTCGCCCAGTGCCAAATCCGCGGCCAGGAACTGCAACTCGTGGCTGATGTTGCGATGGCTGACGATCACGCCTTTGGGGAACCCGGTCGACCCGGACGTGTACTGCAGGAAGACCGGCTCGTCCGGATCTTCCGGATTGTACCAATGCCGCGGCTCGACCACGTCCACCTCGCCGCCGCGGCGTGAATCGGTGGCCAACCACGGAATCCCGGGCATTTTGGGCGCTTCGGGCGGCAGTGGGTGTGCTCTCAACGCCGCATCGATCGCCCCCTGGTAGGCATCGTGGGTGAGCACGACACGCGCACCAGAGCTGGTGGCGATAGCCGCCAAGGCCCCGGTTTCCTGCGCGAGTTTCAGCGGGTTTTGCGGTGCGACCGGAACTGGAATCACTCCGCACGCCAGGCAGCCGAGGAACGCGCTGATGAAATGCAGCGATGGCAGGTACACCAGCAACGCCCGGTCGCCACGCCGGACGCCCTCTGCTTCCAGTAGCGACATGGCCCGCTGCGCGTCGTGAGCCAACCTACGCACCGTCATCGACTCGACGTCGCGGCCGTAGTCGTCGACGAACACGAAGAGCTCGCGGTTCATGTCACGGTCGTGGAGATCGATGAACGCCGACAGAATCGTGCCTGCACCAAGGCCCGAGGCCGGGTTCAGATCCGGCTCAACTTCCAAATGCATGGCGAGTCTCCCTGTCTACGGCCGGGCCGCGAACTCACTTGATCCGCGCCCAGCTGCTCGTGCCGGCACCGCCCTGGACGCACCACGCGGACGGTCTTGCGCCACAACTGGCCCAATCCGACCTCGACACCGAAATGCTAGGAATCTAGGCGCGGCGGACGGAAGATCACCATCCCCGACGCTGCCTGATCAGACAGCGTTTCCTGCCTACACCATCAGGCACCGTAATCTCATCGGCTTTTCGGCCTTCGAAACCCCACGTGGCGCGAGTGCGTGATGCGTACGGAAGCCGCTACGCGATGCGGCCGTGCAACGGTAGTTCCCACTTCCGGAGATGCCTCATTAGGCATGGTTTTTTGCCCTTTGGTTCGCACCGCCGGGCGGTCTCTTGACGAGAGCGCGCCCGGAACGTTAAAGATTCGACCGGGACAGGCAACCGCGACGGTGTGAGCGGGTTGGCCCTGCGAGGAGCGCATGAACCAATACCTCAAGGCCGTGATCGTCGGCACCGGATTCGGAGGACTCGGACAGGCCATCCAACTGGAGAAGGCCGGCATCCGGAACTACCTCGTCCTGGAAAAGGCCGATGACGTGGGCGGCACGTGGCGGGACAACTCCTACCCCGGATGCGAGTGCGACGTGGAGGCGCACCTGTATTCGCTGTCCTACGAGCAGAAAGCCGACTGGCTACGTGATTTCGCCACCCGGTCCGAAATTTTCACCTACCTGAGCAACATCGCGGACAAGCACCGGCTGAGATCCAAGATCCGATTCGGAGTCGGTTTGACCGGTGCGACCTGGGAGCCGGACCAATGCAGGTGGCGGCTCAGCACCACGACAGGTGAAGAACTCTTCTGCCAGTTCCTGATCTCCGCAGTCGGCGGACTGCACATCCCACGGCTTCCCGAGCTTCCTGGGCTCGAAACCTTCAAAGGCCAAGTCTGGCATTCCTCGCAGTGGAACCACGACTTCGACTTCGCCGGAAAGCGCGTCGCTGTCATCGGCACCGGGGCATCAGGGATTCAGCTCGTGCCACCGATCGCGGCCGACGCAGCCAAGTTGTACGTCTTCCAACGCACCCCCCACTGGGTGCTGCCCAAACGCAACCGAGACGTTCCCGGCTGGCTGCGGGCGTTGTTCAAACACATTCCCGGTGCCCAGCGCATCTACCGCAACACGATCTACTGGCGCCGGGAGATGCGCGCGCTTGCGTTCAACGGGCGCTTGGAGCTGTGGGAGGGGCCCGAGTCGATCGCCAAGCAACACATCGCACGGCACATCAAAGACTCCGCTCTGCGGGAGAAACTGACTCCCAAGTACACCATGGGCTGCAAGCGGGTACTGTTCTCCAACGACTACTACCCGGCCCTGGCGAGGGACAACGTCGAGCTCGTCACCGACAGCGTGGCCGACGTTCGGGCCGACTCGGTGGTGGACGCGTCCGGCGTCGAGCGCGAGATCGACGCGATCATCTACGCGACCGGCTTCCGCATCACGGATGCGTTGGACTACCTCCACATCATCGGTACCGACAAGCGGTTCTTAGCCGAGGAATGGGCGACTGGTGGCATGCGTGCTCACCTCGGCACCACCGTTGCTGGATTTCCGAACATGTTTTTCCTGCTCGGGCCCAACACCGCTGTCACCCATACATCCGTGACCGTGATGCTCGAAGCGCAAGCCAGGTACGTGGTGAACGCGATCAAGTTGGTCGACAAAAGCGGCGCTGCGGCACTCGATGTTCGGCGCGACGTGCAGGAAGAGTTCCAGACAACGATCCAGCAGAAGCTGGTCAAGGGCGTCTGGACCCGGGGTGGCTGCACGAACTTCTACCACGATGCGGCAGGCGTCAACCGAGCCATCTGGCCGGGCTTCACGTGGCAGTTCTGGCTGGCCACCCGAAGGGTCCGGCGCAAGGACTACCGGCTGCTCCACCGCGCACCGCAGGATAGGCGCCTCGAGACCATCTAGAACACCCCGGCTCGGTGAAATCCGCCGAGCCAAGCGCTGCCGGTGGATCATGCCGACGAAGCGGGGTACCGCTCTGCGATGCTCACTCCCGGCGCAGGCTGGCGACGCAGGTGATCACAAAGCTGCTGGCCGACTGGCCAGGCTGCCGTTGGAGCACGTCACCGATCAACGACCACGGGGCACTCTGCTTCTGGAAGTCGTTGGACTGGCCCGAGCCTGAAACGCTCGGTTCGCCTATCGAGTGCGCCCATATGCGACACGCCGACGAGCAGATGTCGTAGGGTGCTGTTGACTTGGGCATTCCCCGCCGCGGCGCCCCGCTGATCGGACAGGTTAGCCGTTCTCGCTACATTCTGCGGCGGGCAGACCGCAGGCCTTTTTCCGAGTCATCCGGCTTCCAGTGGACGACGCCGTCGGCACTGACGGCACGCGGACGACCGCCTACACCTACGACAACCGCGGCCGGGTCGACACCGTCACCGATCCCGAGCGCGGCGTGACGCGCACCGAGTACGACACCTTCGGTGAGGTCTTCCGGCTGATCAACCCGTTCGGCTCGATGTTCACTTACACCTACACCGAAGCCCGCCATCAACTCGCCACCATCACGGTCGCGGGGTTCACCGGTGACGGAGCCCAGCCGCGCGATGTCGTCCTGGAATCCAGGCCTACGACCCGGCGGGCCGCCTCGCCAGCATCACCGATGCGATGGGACGCACCCGCGCCTTCACCTACTACGACGACAACCTGCTCGCCTCAGAACGGCTTCTCGGCTACACCGACCCGGACAGCGCCGACGCACGGGACCTGCTGCTGCACAGCTACGAATACCTGGGCAACGGCGCCGAGTCCGTGCGCACCAGCGGCGACGGCCGCTACCGTACGACCACGTCCTACGACCCCGGTGGACGGCCGATCACGACCACCGGCCACGACGGCGGAAAGGTGCTGCGCTCGTCGGAGACGACGTTCGACCCGCTGGACAACACGATCCGGATGATCCAGCGCAACGCCGATGGTTCGGTGGCATCCGACGTCGAGGCGGCCTACGACCCGATGGGCCGGCAGAAGTCGAGCACGACCCACACCGGCACCGAAGCGCTGGTGACCACCGCAGACCTCGACGAACGCGGCCTGCCGCTGTCGGTCGTCGATCCGCGGGGCACTGCCGGTGGCGCGGACCCCGCCGCGTTCACCATGCACTTCGGCTACGACGCGCTGGGCCGGGCCACGACGGTGACCGAAGCCCCGGTGGAAGCGGAGTCTGGTGATGAACCGGCCGCTCTCGTACGCCCGGTGACGATAACGGGTTACCACACCTTTGGCGACGTCGTAGCGGCGCGTGATCCGAACGGCAACACCACGCGCTACGGCTACGACAAAGCCGGACGGCAGACATCTGTCACCCTGCCCGACTACACACCACCAGGAGCCTCCGCGCCGGTCACCGCCACGGTGCGCACGGCCTACGACGCGGCCGGGCGAGTCAAAAGCCGCACCGACGCGTTCGAGAACATCACCACCTTCGACTACGACCGACTCGACAACCTCGTGCGCCGCACCGACCCGCCACTGCCCGGAGCAGCGACCGGCGGAACGTGGACGGCGACGTTCGACCCACTGGGCGAACAACTGTCAGCCACCGCACCCACTGGCGCGCAGACGCACGCCACCTACGACAAGCTCGGACGCCAGATCACTGCCACAGTGGTCGAACGAGAGCCCGGGCCAGCACGGAACCTGACCACCCGCTCTACCTACGACGTGTTGGGCAACCCGGCCACCTCCACCACACCGACCGGCCTCACCACGCGGTTCACCCACGACGACCTCGGAAACCCGCTGTCCATGGTGGACCCGGCTGGGCTGACCACCGCAGCGGGTTACGACGGGGCAGGGCGCCTGACGGCGATCACCAAGGCCTCCGGCGTGACCACGACCTACGGCTACGACCTTGCCGGACGTCTGGTCGCGGCTTCGGACCTGGACGCAGCGGGGAAGACGGTCCGAACCCGCAGCTTCGGCTACGACCAAGCGGGGAACCAGACCTCCAGCACCGACGCCTACCTGGCCACGACCACCCTGGCCTTCGACGCGTTGAACCAGCTGAGGTCGATCACCCGCCCCATCTCCGCCAACGGACGCATCACCACCGGCTACGGCTATGACGCGGCGGGCAACATCACCCGTGCCACCGACGGCAACCGCAACACCACCGCGTTCACGGTGAATCCCTGGGGCCTGGCGGAATCGACGATCGAACCCGCCACCGCACAAACCCCCAACCCCGCCGACCGCACCTACACCGCGGCCTATGACGCGATGGGCCGGATCGCGACGCTGACCAAGCCCGGCGGGGTCACGATCACGCATTCCTACGACGCGCTCGGCAACCTCGTTCGGCAAGCCGGAACCGGCACCCCGGCGTCCACACCGGACCGCGTGTTCAGCTATGACGCGATGGGCCGGATGACCACGACGTCGGCACCTGGCGGCGTGAACACCTTCGTCTACGACGACCGCAACAACCTGATCTCGGCATCGGGCCCGTCCGGCGACTCCTCATTCTCCTTCGACGACGAAGGCCGCCTCACCACCGCGACCACCGCCGCCGGCAAGGTCACCTACGGCTACGACCCGGTCGGCCGCCTGGCGTCGGCGGTGGATCCGCTCAGCGGCACATCGGCGTATTCCTACGACACCGCCGGTCGCACGGCCAGAGTTGACTACGGAACCGGCGGCTGAGCTTCCCCCGTTTGTCCGGAGGCTTCCGAGTCTGGTCTGCTCGTGCACGTGGACTGACCGGTACTTCCCGGCGGAGCACGGCTCCGCCGGGAAGTGACACCTACGACAATGCCTGGTCCGATTCCACGGACCGGGTCGGGGAACCGGAAGCGGCCGCGATCTGGCAGGCGGCGGCCTGGGTGCGGTCCCAGGTCAAATCCGTGGCAGGAGAATGGGGTGTGCTTCGTCGACAGGCCGCGCAGCACGACCTCAACGATCGCCTTTCCCGGCGTCTCCCTTGTGACAACGATGGGGACATCGTGGTTGCAGTGACCGCAGCCTTGTCCGTGCCGCCCGAGTCCCATCAGGCCGCCCTCGATCTGCAACAACAGCGGCGAGAAGCACAGCTAGACGAACTCGCACGCAGGCAGGCTGCCGCCACCATGCGTTTCCTGCGGCAGGAGTGTTTCGACAACCCTGCCTCAGCGCGCCTGTTCCTGATGCTCAACGCTTCCTCACGGCTAGGTGTTTTTCCCAACGCAGACCAGGCAGAGGACGTCGTCACCGAAGTCAACAAGTGGCATCCGGACACGTTATGGGTCCAAGTAGCCCGGACACTGCAGACCGCACTGGCCTCATTGACCCCGGGCCAGACCGACGAACTCCTACGGCTGCTGTCGGTGATGCTGCGCACCACTGGCCACCCCAGCCAAGCCGACGAGCTGAATGACCTCCGCTCGCCTGCAACTGACTCGGCTGAGGCCAACGGACATTCCTTCGGTGCTACTCAACGCCACTGACCTGGCCAGCCCCGAGAAGGTGCACGTCTTTCACGTCACTTGGATGGCCGCTGCCTTGACCCAGATGGCCGGTCAAGGCAGCGGCTAGCCGCCAGGACGCAGATGGAAAGGGCGTCGACGACGTCCGCCCGATCCGCGACGACATCGACCGCCGCGTCGGCGCCCTCTCGCCGGACTCGTGCCCGAGGGCGGCGAAGTGAGAGCGATGTCCGCAACGTGATCATCGTGGGTCGAGCGCTCCGATCCACTGCCCAAGTCCGTGTCTGGTGTCCGCGGCCATCGTGGACACCAGACACGGAGGCTGTTCAGTGAAACCAGGATCCGGTTCTGCTTAATTTTCAGCCGTCAAACCGCCTGGGCTCTGCTGGGTCTGCCTCACGCCAGTAGCGCCGTCGGTTCCCGCTTCACCAAGAAACTCCGCCAGGCCGATATCTGGAAGCCCGCGTTCATCGCGCTCACCCAACTCGCCTCCAAAACACCCTGAATGGAGCAAACTTGCCTCCGAACGGTGCGATGTGCCGAAATGTCCTTGCTCTCTGCCCGTTATGGCTTTGATACTTACAGTCACGATGATCTAGGTGCTGAGACCCACGGGCGAGTGGCCCCTTGCCCGGGTTTACCTTTTCCGCACGAGCGAATGGGGATACCTGTGACCTCTGTCGAACCGTCGAAGCCGCTCACGATCCTCAATGGTCCCGTGCCGCACGGGGTACCCAAACCGCCGGATAAGCGGTTTATCGTGTTTGGTCAGGATTGGCTCACGATGCAGACGTACATCAAGCAAGCACTCGCGCTGCCCATCAACAAGGCGGACTGGGAGAAGGATTACGGCGGTTTCCCGGAACAGGAGAACGAAATCAAGAAGGTCCTGAGCGCCATGAAAAACGTCCAGGACCTGTGTCCAGATTTTGGCGATCCCGACATGATCCGGAAAAAGATAATTAGCGACGGAGCTTACCTTACGGGCAAGACTCCACCCGCTGAGATATACGGGCACATCATTTGGCTTTCCACGCAGGTCAGCAATACCGCGGGCACGTTCAAGTATACCTTCGAAAGCCTGAAGGATGTGCTCAGCACAGGAACGGAAAAGCAGCGGGCCGACAACCTGCGGTTGATCCTCGGCGGCAGTGGAGGCCTGCTCTCCGAAGCCGAGAAGGAAAAGAAGAAGGTTGCCGAGCTCAGCCAGAAACTGGCCAAGTTCGATCAGAAGATCACCGAGGCGAACAACGAAGTCGCCATCTACACGAGTTCTTCGTCCAAGATCCTCACGGCGGCGAACAAGAAGATCGGAGCCCTCGAGACGGACGTCAAAAACCTGCACACGGCTGCGGACGAGGCATACGAGGAGTGGCGCAAGTACACCATTGTCGCGGTCAGCACCTCGGTCGGGATCACGGTGATCAGCCTGGGGCTTCTCGCCTCGGTCGGATGGGCGTTTGGTATTGGGTTCGGGATCGCCGCGATCAAGGCCCGGAAGCTCTACAATCAGATGCTCGACCAAATCAAGGACAAAGAGGATGATATTCAGAAGAAGACCCGACTGGTCACCGATCTGACCGGCCTGAACTCCTCCATTCCGTCGATCGGGGATTCGCTGACTCGTTTCAAGAACAACCTGCAGGAGATCGAGGGGGTGTGGACCGACATCGCCGGCAAACTTGGCTACATCTGCTCGAACTACCAGGACAAGGACCTCGCCAACCTTGCGTGGGTCCAGCAGTCCCTGAAGATCCTCGATGCCCAGCACAAGTGGGCCGAGATCCAGACGGCGGCTCAGGAGTTCACCCAACGGTCCCTCGTCACCTTCTCTCCGGTCGGCAAATGGGGCAACAAGCTCACCGAGGAGCACCAGCAGGCCCACGCACTGGCGATCTGAAACGCGACCGGGCGCATTTGCCACGCACCGAGCATGACCAAGGAGGCGTCGACATGCCCAACTGGGATGTGCTAACGAAGAAGACCGCCGCGTTGACGTTCAGCGAAGTGACCAAATCCGACGGCAACCAGAAAGAGGTCACCGTCAGCGGGCTGCGGGTGCGCCTGTCGGAAATCGGTGCCTGTACGCAACTGATGTCCGTGTTCGCCGACACCCTCGTCGTCGACTATCCCACTTTCGACGCTCCTGGTGTTGTGGTGGTCGCCCGGTCGCTGGACCTCTCGGCACTGAGCGGCTCGGCCCTGCCTCTGAGGGTGCCTGCCGGCCATGGCCCCAACGTGGCACAGTTCCTCATCGGCGGCACCGTCGGCGGCGACTTCCGTATCAATACGGAGAACGTGACCAGCGGCGCGAAGACCGTGCCGGTCGGGATGACCCCGCTGAAAGCCGCCCTGCACCAGGTCGCCCACGACGGCACGATCACGCAGGACATCAACTCCGGTGCCAAGGACATCGCGGACTTGACCGGTCGTCCCTGGGCCCTGGGCAGCCTGAAGGCAAGCGTCACCGCCGCGGGATCCTTAATGGACACCGGCATTCCCGCGGACACCGCACTCGCTCGCTCGATGTTGGCCTGGGTTGTCGCGTGCATTCAACAGGCTGGCCAAACCTGTTTCAGCAGTGCCACCGTGGCCGAACTGGCTACTGTCGGACGACAGGCCGCAGCCCTGCTCGCCACACTCGACGTCGCATCCGGTGCCCGCTACGTGCCCGTCCTGCCAGGGGCCTTCTACAAAGACAAAACCACGGCTCTGCTTGGCGTCCTGGGCGGTTATCAAGCCGATCTCAGTACCCTGTCCACCGCGCAGGAAACTTCGAAGGCCCTGAAAAGGGTCGCCGGGACACTCGCCGCCAATGCCAAGACCGAGACCGACCCGCTGACCGTCCGGCTGCACAGCATCACGTCGAACGTCGACCATCTCAAGGCCGACCTCGCCACCTTGACCGGTCAGCTCGACACCCAGTACAACCGGGCCCACACCGCGTTCACGGTCATGCGCGCCAAAATTGCCCTGCAAGACGTGCAGAACTTCGTAGACGCCTACTTCGGCGCGGTCATCGCAGTCGTCAAAGTAGGTGTGGGGGCGGCCCAGGCCGTCGAGGACCCGACGAAGGTCTCGGAAGTCGCCCACGGACTCTACGACGCGGCGGACAAGGCATACACGGCGATTGGCCAGATCCCGGAAGACCAACCCGGCGACGACGAACTACTCCAGGCGACCCGCACGCTACTGCGTACCCAACAACGCATTATCGCTTCCTTCGAATCCGCGACCACGCTGTGGAACGCCCAGGACAACGAAACCATCGGCGCGTCCCCCCGGCCACTGACGGAGTCCGACCAGCAGTTCGCGGCCGATCCGACCGTGGCGTGGGATGTGTACCTGACACGGGCGCAGGCAGCCCTGGACACCATCAAGCAGCGGATCGGCCAATCCCACGCCGAGGAGGCGCAACAGGCGGCGAACAACTACTGGGCCGAGTTGATGATCTTCGGGCGGTATGGCAAGGCTCTCGCGGTCACGGCGAACGCCTATGCCGCCCAGCTCGCCGAGGCTAGTATGGTGCGCGCCCAGATCAAGGCGACGAACGAAGTGGCCGATCGCTGGAAGGCTCTGGAGCAGACCTGCCGCACCAACAAGGAGCGGCAGGCCCTACTCATGGGGATACTGCAGACCCGGGTGGACACCGTCAAACGGTCGCTGCACGTGGCGTGGACCTACTATCGCGACGCGTACTTCTATCTTTACTTTGCCCAGCCGCCAGCTATCGATCTCGACGCGCCTATCTCAGATATCCGGCGCCAACTGGCTGCGATGACCGACTGGGTTGAGCGAGCGATCAGCCAGAGCGGTAACAAAGTCCAGTTGCCCGGAAGAGACGCGACGATCAGCCTTGATCTGCCGATCATCCACGCGGACACCGCACACCAGTCGGCAGCCGGCGTCATCGCCGCCACGCTCGCCCAAGACCCCACGAACAAGATGTGGACGCTGAGCTGGACCGTGCCGATGGGCGCACCGCTGCTCGCGCAGCAGCTTCCGGACAACGGCAATGTCGCAATCTGGGTGACCTCAGCGGAGTTCTTTGTGGACGACGTGACTCCGAACCCCGCGGGCAGGGTCATCGTCGAGGTGGCGACCTCCGGCTGCTACCAGAACGGATTCGGGCCGGCCGAGTCACACACCTTTGTCGCCAAGGGGATCACTGGGACCTACGCCTACAAGCAGGAGGGGAAGCAGGTCTACTCGCCGTGGGAGATCGGCAGAGACGTCTACATGACACCGACGTTATTCACACAGTGGACCATGACCTTCGACCAGAACGGCGGGAATCCACAGCGGGCGACGAAGCTGCGTCTGAACTTCCACGTCGACTACCAGAAGAAGCCACATTAAGCGCGGCGAACCACCACGGGAGCGCACGATGAGCATCGACCAGACGTCTGCTGACACCCCCAAGACGAACGACCTGGGCCCGTCGGGAGTACAGCTCGACCAGATCAAGCCCGCATGGGACGCCATTACTTCCTGGCTCGCCGGAACCAAGGCCATCCCGCATGACGTGGACGCCGTCCTCGAACGGTACGGGGTGTTTCAGGATGAGGAGAATCTGGCTCGGTTCCTCGCGGCTCTCGAAATCGTCCGCGTGTGGGGAGACCTGCTCGGATCACCCGCGAGTCTGACCGCCCGTATCGCTGAGAACCCCAATTACATCACCGGGCCCGAAGTCCCGGAGGAACTCTACGCTGCTGTTGTCAGGCTGACGATCCGCGTGGAAAACACCGCTGGCACGGTCGTCACCACCTACGACAGTCTGCCGACGCTCCTCGATCCGGCCCATGGCACCGCCAAGGAGCGTGCCGACGCGCTGAAACAGGTCCTCCGAGGAGAGAATCGCGGGCTCACCAAGACCATCGACCAGCTCGCCACCGACAGCGCAGACCTGCGTGCCCGTCTCACTGCCCTGCAGAAAGAACTGGCCAGTTCCGTCGTCACCCTGACGACGACGTCGCCACTGAACGAGGCCAACCGAACGATCGGTGCACTCCGCGCCGAGATCGAGACACTCCACCAGCAAACAGCGACACCAGAGACCGAAAAGCGGATTCGGGAATACGAGGCGGAAATCAGCAAGAAGGAGTCGCTTGTCCATGCCCTGCACGACGTGTTCTCCACCGCGCACAAGGTGACACCGAAACTGATCGAGGTGTGCGGTGTCCTGGAATACCTGGGCGGCGTGGGGCGCTCCGCGAAAACCACGATCAACATGGTCTGCGGCTTGTCCAGCGATGAGCAGCTCAGCACTGCGGATTGGGTGAAAAAAGCCCTGGGTAACGCGAGCATGCGGACCCAGTGGCAGGAGCTGCAGGACAAAGCGAGGGCGTTGGTGCAACACGCACAGGTGACGCCATGAGCGCCCTCTACGCGCTCGACGCGTCCGGCATGCGAACCGCGAAGGACGCAGTCGACACTATTGGTCGGTACCCGCACGCCCTCGTACATGTGGAACACGACATCGCCCGAATCCATCTCGGTCCATATACCGTATACACCGTGTGCGGCGACCGTCCGCCGGCCACAGTGTGGGGTAAGACTTTCTCCATCGCCGAGCCCACCCATTTGCTAAAGCCGATCCTGACCGAGATCTCCGCCAGTAATGTGGAGTTCCTGAGCGACTTCAAGACCTTCCTTGGTTGGTTGTCACAGGCGCTGCCAGCCGCCAACGAGAATTTCAGGAATGTGACCGACAAGCTGGAAACGTTGTCACAGACGAAAAATCCCACCAAGGACCAGCGCGACAACGCCTTGACCGAGTTGAGTGAGCTTGTCATGTCGTTGCGGCAAGGTTCCGAGAAGCTCAAGCCATACGTCAGCGCGAGCGCCAGGAAGGTGGAAGAGAACAACGACCACCTCAAGACCGTCCAGAATGTCATCACCGCTCTGAACGACCGACTCGACAAAGCGTTCAACTTCCTGCGGAACATGTACGAAAAGGACGGATCTCCTTGTGGCATGGCGAAATTCGAGAGATCCGTTGGCAAGGTACGCGATGAGCACACCGCCACCATCGGCAAACTGGACGCCGTCCTCGACATGCTACGCATCCGGACCACGGAAGTGAACAGCGCCCTCGCGTTGATCAGCGGCACCCTGATCAACTTCTCCGCGTCCTACAACGCGGTGATCAACCCGCTTGAGCGGGCACGGAACCCGGAACTGAGCAGCGTCATCCAGGAATTCCAGGTGACAGTCTCCTGGAAGAGCTGGAAGGCATTCGCCAACTACGTCAAAGACCAACTACAGCCGTCTCTGACCAATGTTTACTGCAGCTTGGTCCCTGACCTCATCCCGGGCTGACGGCCGACCGAAGCAGTCACCGCTCGACGGTCGTCTCAGCGCGTCGGCGGGACAAGATCCAGCTCCTTTGGCATCAGGGTCCGCCGTCCGTTCGCCGAAGCAGAGTCAAATCGACCACTAGACACCGGGACCGTCTACGAACTGTCATTAGTCGATACGACTGCCCGCCCAGTACGGCAGAGACATGGCCGCCCTCGGAGAAGGGGGCAGAGCAGTCGGGTACGTCTTCCCACTCGCTTGCCAGGTGAATGAACCTGGTCAGCGACGGTTCGGCGGCAGGGACTTTGCGCGCGAGGCGCCACAGTTGCCGTGCTCCGTCCTAGGGTCGACCTGGTCGTTCAACAGCATCCTCGCCGTGCTGGAATCCCGACCGCTGTTGTGAAATCGGGCGAGGAACCGGGTGGATGCCGAGGCGTTGGTGGAGTACCGCTATCGGGCGGTCTGCGAGGTACTGGGCGGTTCGCCGATCGGTGAGGTCGCTGCCCGTTACGGCACGTCCCGCGCTCGACGCCGGCGAGGCGTGCAGCCTTGATCGCTTTCGCAACCCCGTCGCCGTCGATGGCTTTCGTGACCTCCTTGCTGCCGCCATTTGATCCGGCACTGAAGACGATCACATCGACATCACCGAACGTCGCCGCCAGATCTTCCACGGTCATGCTGGAGAGATCGCCGACTCGTGCGTTCATGCCTCGCGTTGCGAGCTCAGCCTGCTGGTCATCTCGGCGAACGAGCCCGTGCACGGCGTCCCCTCGAGAGCGCAGTTTCTGCGCGAGCAGACCGCCGATGCCGCCGGTGATGCCAATGATGAAGACGTCCATCGTGGATGCTCCGTTCTCCGTATGCAGCTCTTCGGCTTCGTCGTCGTGCTGCGCACCGTCCGTCACGACTCGGGCCGGACGGATCAGCTGCTCGCGGCGCTGCGGCCGCCGAGGTGCTCGGCGAGATGCCGTTCGATCGCGCGGAACAGCATGACCTGGTTCTCCGGGTTGTCGAAGCCGTGGCCCTCGTCGTCGGCGACGAGGTACTCGACCGGTACGCCGCGCTCGCGCAGCGGGGTGACGATGTTGTCGGACTCGGCGTGGACGACGCGGACGTCGTTGGCACCCTGGGCGACGAGCGGGGGGGTGCGGATGCGGTCGATCATGGTGATGGGGGAGCGACGGCGCATGTCGGCGAGCTGGTCGGGGTCGTCGGGGTCGCCGACGTAGGCGATCCAGTTGTTGGTCATGTTCGCGCGGACGAACGGGGGCAGCGTCGCAAGGAAGTTGGCTAGGTCGGAGATGCCGACGTAGGCGACCGCGGCGGCGAACTTCTCGGGGGTGACGGTGACGCCGACGAGTGCGGCGTAGCCGCCGTAGGAGCCGCCGACGATGGCGAGGCGGTCGGGGCCGGCGTAGCCCTGGGCGATGGCCCAGTCGACGGCGTCGATCAGGTCGTCGTGCATCTTCCCGGCGAACTCGCCGATCGCGCCGGTGAGGTGTCGGCGTCCGTAGCCGGTGAAGCCGCGGAAGTTGACCTGCAGTACGGCGTAGCCGCGGTTGGTGAGGAACTGCGCGGCCTTGTTGAAGCTCCAGGTGTCGTGCATCCACGGTCCGCCGTGCACCAGCAGGACCAGCGGCAGGTCCTGGGGCGCGATGCTGACGGGCAGGGTCAGGAAGCCGTGCAGCGGCAGGCCGTCGCGGGCCGGGAACCGGACCGGGGTCATCGGTGCGAGGTCGGCCGGGTCGAGTGCGTGTCGCGGAACAGCAGGCGGCTCTCGCGGGTGGCGTGGTCGTAGAACCAGGTCGTCCCCGGTTCCCGGTCGTGGATGAAGGTGGCGACCCAGCGCTGCCCGGCCAGATCCGAGTGCACCCAGCCCAGTACGCCGTCGGAGAGCTTCTCGAGGGCGGTCTGGACCTGGGCGAAGTGGGAGTCGATCGGCACGATGCGGGGTCGGTCGCCGGTGAAGCGGGCTGCGATGACCTGGCCGGTGCGGCGGCTGGTAAAGACAGTGGGGGGCAGGGTGTCGCTGGCGGCGCTGAGGGTGTCGAGGCTGTGCCCGCCCACAGCGGCGATCACGGTCTGCTCGCCGGTCGCGCGGTCGAGGCGCAGCAGCCGGAGGTCGTCGGAGTCCTGGTAGTCGCCGATCAGCGCGGCGCTGCCGTCCGGGGTGGGGAGCAGGAACACGCCCATCGGGTGTTCCGGTCCGCCGGCGCGGTGCAGCAGGCGCAGGTCGCCGGTGTCGGGGTCGGCGGCGGAGATCTCGTGGGTGCCGTCGGTGTCCTTGGACAGGTACCAGGACGCCCGGCCGGTCCGGTCGACGAGGAAGGTCTCGGCAGGATCGGTCCGCTCCACGAGCGGGGTGGTCTCGCCGGTGACGACGTCGATCCGGAACACGTCGACGAACAGGGGGCGGGGGTTCATCCAGGCGATGACGGTGCCGGGCACCGTGGTCTCGGCGTCGACGGCGAAGACGCGGGACCCGGCGTCCATCGGAGTCAGGTCGACGGCGGGGGAGTCCGGGTCGTCGAGGTCGACGCGGTGGAGGTGCCAATCCTCGTTGCCGTCGGTGTCCTGCAGGTAGAGCAGCCAGCGGGGGTCGTCGGTCCAGTAGTAGGTGCTGATGCCGCGGCGGGTGTCGTGGGTGACGGGGACGGCGTCGTGGTGGGTCTGGTCGATGCCGCGGATCCAGACGTTGCGCCGCCCCCGGTGGGAGGCGAGGTAGGCGATCCGGGTGCCGTCCGGGGAGATCGACGGACTTGCGAACTTTGGGTCGGCGAAGAGCGCCTCGGCGTCGATCAGCGCCGGCCGCTGCTGGGCCGGACGTCCGGTCGGGGTCATCTGTGTGCTCTGTTCATGGGTTCCGGTCCTGTTGAACACCGTGCCGTCGCGGCATGCTGAAGCCCCGGGCCCGCGCAGGGTCAGCAGACGAAGCGCTCCGGATGCGCCAGCATCCAGGTTCTCCTCGCGGTCGACCGGCGGCCCGCTGTGAGGCTGCGGGGGACGAGTGACGGCGATGCTACAAAGCAGCGCCGGCACCCGAATCGGTCGAGCAATCGGTCGCTCGCCTGGCGGTCGCCGTGGGCATGTTCGGGATGATCAAGTTCGACGGGCTGTTCCGGCTGGCTGGGCGGTGGTGGGGCGCGAAGATCGTCGAGATGTTCGCACCGAGTGACTTCGCGCGAAGCGGTTCGTGTCCCGGATCCCGGTCCTGGCTGGCCGGTCAGGCTTCATCGTTTCGGCGAGGCGCAGGGGTTCCGTGCCACCGGAAGGGGTCGTCTTCCAGCGCGGAGCGGTCCCAGTGTCCGCGGTCTGCGGCGGCTTGGTAGGTGGTGTGGAGGAACTCGGCGACGGCGCGGTCGGGGTCGGCGCGGGCGGCTTCGTAGGGCAGCAGGAACTGCTGGAATTCGGTGCTGAAGTATGCGCCTTCGGGACTGATCGGCTGATCGGCGAACCCGTCGGGTTCGGGGTAGGCGTAGGACCGGCGACCGGATCGCGTTCCTCGAAGAGTTCACGAAGGGCTTCTTCGCGGCTGGGGACCGGACCGACCTGATCAGCGAGCCGAACCGCCTCTACCACCACGCGATCGCCGAGTTCGCCTCACCGAAGGGCACCCTGGACTGCATCACCGCGTTCGGGCGCACCGACTTCCGCGACGACGTGCAGAAGGTCTCCGACGCCGGGATCCCCACCCTGGTGATCCACGGCGACGCCGACGCGATCGTCCCGTTCGAGGTCTCCGGCAAGCGCGCCCACGAGTCCATCAAGGGCTCGACGTTGGCGCTGATCGAGGGCGGGCCACACGGCCTCAACGCCACCCACGCCGAGGAGTTCAACCGGGCGCTGCTCGACTTCCTGGCGAGCTGATCCGACCCATGCGGACGCGGCCACGGTGACCGGACCGACGCGACGGCACCGTGGCCCGCCGGAGAAGCCCCGCGGTGTAGCCGTTTTGGTCTGCGCCGCACGACGGTTCCACCACAGAGGAGCACCATGGCCGCCGACACCCTGACCACGGAGGACCTCGAGTTCCTCGCCCGCCCGCTGCACGGCTTCCTGACCGTGGCCGGGTCACCACCGCCCCGCAGCCCCGGCCGGTCTGGTTCGAAGCCACCGCGGACGGAACCGTCCAGCTGTTCACGCCGTCGGACTCGGTCAAACTGCGACGGCTGCGCCGCGATCCGCGCGCTTCGATCGTCATCGCCGCCCCGATCGGCGAGCGCGAGCGCTGGGTGTCGGTCACCGGCCGGACCACCGTCGAAGACGACGGCGCACGGGAGCTCGCCGGGTGGAGGACGACACGGACGTTCTCGTCGGCGATCATCGCGGCCAGGTCGTCCGCCCGCTCGTCGAGATCCCAGTAGCGGGCGGCGAGCCGCACGGGGCGCCGGAGCCCTGGTCGGTGTAGTGCAGCTCCGCCGGACTGCCGCTTTCGGTGGCCGCGGCTGTCACAGCCCGGGTGGCCGACGGGACGGCGGAGACGTCGGTGCGTCAAGTACTCGATCTGGTGCGCGCACGGCTCGCCGGGCAGGATCTCGGTCTGGAGCAACGGGTACTCGGCGCGATCCGTGCCGTGTTGCCTGACACAGCGGCGAGTTTTTGGGACATGACCATCCTGAGCTACTGGGCGTGGTCCGCTTTCGATCCGCGCTCCGGCCCGTTCCACTCCGCGCAGGGCGCCGGCGGGCTCGGTTACGGGCTTCCCGCGGCGATCGGCGCCGCCGCGGCAGGCGGCGATGCTCCGGTGCTCGCAGTTAGCGGGGACGGTGGCGCGATGTATTCGATCGCCGAGCTGGCGACGCTGCGTCAGCACGACTTGCCGGTGACTTGGCTGATCGTTGACGACCGCGGTTATGGAATTCTCCGCGAATAAATGACTGGTGCGTTCGGTGAGGCCACCGCGACGGAGCTGACTCGACCGGATTTCGCGGCGCTCGCCGAGACTTTCGGTATCCCCGCCGTGGTGACCAACCCCGAGGGCCTGGCGGACGATCTGGCCGCGGCTCTGGCATCCGGTAGCCCCCGCGTCGTGGTCTTGTCCTGCCTACTGCGTATGTTCGCCCCCCACCCATCTCGGGGGCGTGTGAGGGCGGCTTCGCCGCCCTGCGGAGCGGCGAAGCCGAGTTAGGGAATCTCGCTGTTTCGACCGGGCGCGTTCCCCGACGTGCCTCGGTGCCGGGAGGGCACCATTGGCGAATACGCCCCGGGGTGCCCTTTGCTGCACCGGGGCCGGTTCCGGCGACGTCGGGGCTCCCGCTGTGGTGTCGGGATTCCTGCCGAGTGGCTGGCGGAGGCGGTGCATTGGCCGGATGTGCAAATCATGCTGGGCGTGTTTGCGGCCGATGTACGCACCTTCACGTCTCTGGTTTCCGCATGATCTGGGCCACACGACGCTTCTGTGGAGGCAGTTGAGCATTGTGGGCGCTTCTGGGCCATGCGTGCGGAACGAGCGCTCATCCAGAGAAATAGCAAGCAGTGCGGGCAGATTGATGCGTCGCCGACTGCTACAGGTTGGGATCGCCGAGCTCGTGGGAGAACGAGTACGCGCGCAGGCGTTCGGCCAGCTCGTCGAGGCGATCCGCTCCTGGATCACTAGATAGCCGGATTCCGGCGTGAGCCCGGCCGCTGCGGTCGGTCACCGTCACCTCAGCGGCTAGACCGGCACTCCGGAGTTCCTCGCGCACAACTCGACCGACCGCATCGTGAATCAACGCCGCCTTGTTCACCTTGCCTACCGCGGTGACCGGTAGCGCCTCGATCGTGTGCACGAACTTGGGCACGGCCGCACGTTCTGGTGCGTGTCGGCGCGCCCATTTCTCGAGTTCTCCGGGAGTTGGATTCGCCCCGTTGCGCAGGACGAGGTAGGCGGCGGGGACCTCACCGGAGTGTGGATCCGGCCGTGGCACCACGGCCGCGGCCGCAACATCCGGGTGCGCCAGCATCGCCTCTTCGACCAGCCGCGGGTCGATGTTGTGGCCGCCTCGGATGATGACGTCCCTGGCGCGCCCGGTGAGATGGACGAAGCCGTCGCCATCCACGCGTCCGAGATCGCCGGTGAGCAACCAGCCGTCGATGACCACGCCGGTCGGATCCGGAGCCGGACCGTTCGGCCCGGGGCGGAGATAGCCCGGAAAGACGCTGGGCCCCTTGATGGCCAGTTCTCCGGTCTCACCGACGGCGCAGTCGGTGAACGAAAGACCGTCTGACTCCCGTCGAACCGCCTTGACATCCTGATAGGGCAGCGGAATGCCGACGGTGCCTGGCGGTCCGCCGGTGATCGGTGTGAAGGTGTTCGCGCAGGTGCCCTCGGTCAGGCCGTAGCCCTCGACCATCGGCACTCCGGTGCTGGATTCGAATTCGGTGCGGACGCGATTCGGCAGGGGCGCCGCGCCGACGATGCCTGCCCGCAGACTGGAGATGTCGACGCCGTCCGGGAGTGGCGGCAATGCGGCGTACACCGTTGGAACGGCCGAGAACGTCGTGATCCGATACCGCTCTACGATCTGCCAGAAGTCCGCCATCGCCCCCCCCGGTCCCGGAACCCGAGCGTGCCCATCGAAACGGCGGCGCCGCCTTTCAACAGCGGGGCGAGTGTGGAGACCAGGATGGCATTGACGTGGAACAGCGGCAGACCGGAGAGCACCACTGCATATCCATCGAACACCGGGTGCTCGCTCAGCGCCCAGGCGACATACACCTCATTCGCATGCGTGTGCGGCGCGACCTTCGGCATACCGGTGGTGCCTCCGGTATGGAAGTAAGCGGCGATATCCGTTGCCGCGGAACGGTATTCGTCGATGAGGTGATCGCTGGGCTGAGTATCGGCGAAGAGATCGAAATCGCCCACCCAGGCTGGGGACGCGGCTCTTGTCGTCCCTCCCACGGAGATCAGTGCCCGCAGGCGTGGCAGGGCCTCGGCGACCGTGCAAGCCTTGTACCAACCGGCGGGATCCAGTTCGGGTGCCGACGCGACCAGTATCCGGACGTCGGTGAGCCGCATGATCTCGATGATGTGCTCGGTGGCGAGCATTGGATTGACGGGATTGGCGATGCCGCCGACCTGGGCGCCCAGGAGCGCGGTATAGGTGGTTCCGGTATTCGGCAGCAGCAGCCCGACAACACCGCCGGGCTCGAGCCCCAGGGACGAATAGAGGTTCGCGGCCTGGTCTACCCGTGCCAGGAGATCGCGATACGTCCAGGTTCGCGGTTCGTCCCAGCGGTTGCCACCGGGTAGCAGGTGCAGGGCGGGCGCACCGGGGCGGCGGCGCGCGGTTCGGGTGAGGAGTTCGTATGTGGTTGCCGGCAAATCTCTTTCGGCCAGCCGCACGGAAGCTGTCGGCGGGGTCATGCCACCACCCGGTTGCTCAGCACACCGATGCGTTCCACTTCGATCTCGATGACATCACCCGCGCGCAGGAACCGACCGGAGAAGGAGCCGGCGCCACTCGGGGTGCCGGTGCAGATCACGTCACCGGGTCGCAACGTGTGGAACCGGGACAGGTGGGAGACGAGCTCGGGGATGGAGTGGATGAAGCTGCTCGTCCGATCATCCTGGCGCAGTTCACCGTTCACGCGCGTCCGGATCGCCAGATCGACGTCCTCGGCGAATTCGTCGGCGCTGACCAGACATGGTCCGAGTGGTTTGAAGGTGTCGAAGCTCTTGGCTATGGCGATCGACGCGACAGCGTCGCCGGTCATCGCGTGGCGTTGGATATCGCGCGCGCCGACATCGTTGGCGACCGTCAGGCCGGCCACGTGAGCCCAGGCGTCCGCGACGGAGACATTCGTCGCCGCACTGCCGATGACGACGGCGAGTTCGCCTTCGTAATCCACCTCGTCGGCGGCAACTGGTGGCAGCACGATCGGGCTTCCCGGGTCGGCGACCGCGGAGCCTGCGGTGATCTGCATATTGGGTTCGGTCGGCAGCTCGATGTCGCCGCGACCGATCGCCGCGAAGGCGGCGAGGGCTTCTTCGGCATGAGTGGGGTAGTTGAGCCCGACGATGACAACTTTGCCGGGCCTGCGGACCGGGGCGTGCAGCGTTGCTTCCCTGAGCGGGAGCTCGCGAATGGTCGCCGCATCCCGTGCGGCGGCTAGGCCCGGTCCGTCGAGTAGCTGACCGATATCCCGATACGGCAGGTCGAGGACCGAAAGCTGGCCCGGCTGATCCTCTCGAGCGACGCCGACGGTGGTGGTGTAGAGACGCATTCCGGTACCTCCGCGATCATCGGCGGCCCCGCCGCCTCTCTTGTCTGTCAGTTAAGAGCATGTCATGACTCGCAGTCAAGAGGTCGTCGTCGAGGAGTAAGCTCGCGTCATGCCCAGGAACCGACAGCACATCCCGAAGGCCGAGCGCCAGGCGGCCGTCGTCGAGCGGGCGGTGGAATTGTTCGTGGCGAACGGATATCGCGGCACGAGCATGAGTGCGGTCGGGCGCGCGGCGGGGATTGCTGCGGCTGCGGTGCACTGGTACTTCCCGACCAAGGACGATCTCTTCGCGGCGGCCTTGGGGGCGATCTTCGAGACTGCTCGCGACCGGGTCGAGGCTGATCCGGCCATCGGCGGCGACCCCCGTGACGAACTGGTCGAACTGCTGGTCGAGGTGCAGCCGTACCGGGCGCTGCACCGGGAGGCGTACGAGCGGATGGCGGAGTCCGAATCGGTGTGCGCCGCGTACCAGCACGTTCACCAGTGGCTGGAGCAGCGGCTATTCGCCGCGATCGCGAGTCGGTTGCCCGAGGGGACCGATATCGACTTGGTCGCAGACGTGGCACACGTGTTGTTCGAGGGCATCTTGGTCAGCGCTCGTCGGCTCGATCGCCCGTTGGGTGATCTGATCGATCTCATCATCGATTCGCTGGTCGCCGCCGCGATCGCGAAGGTGCCACGTTGACCGGTCGCTGATCGACGTTGCCAGCCGCGGTTCCGGTTCGGGGCCGCGGCGCAGTTGTTCCGTACTTGCCGGTGAGCTCGGTCTTAGCGTTGTCGGGCATCGTTGCGCCGCCGACGATATCCAGCTGCCGCGGCGCCATCGACATGTCCCGCTCTCGGCGCCGATGTTCCAAGCGCTCGCGGTCCTGGAGGCGTGGGTTGATCGGCCCGTGGCGCATCGGGTGCCCGGCGCGCCAGTTCATGGGTCGGGTGCTGCTTCGGTCGACGGCCGCCTGTAGAACCGATCAACGCCCCACGCCGCTGCTGCGCAACAGTGCCAATCCTGGCCTCCTGCCAAGGGATGCCGGCGGGGTCACCGGTGGGCTGTGATGTGGAACGACCCCTCTCTTGACTCTCATTCATGAGAACGGCTACGGTCTCTTGTATCGCATTCAAGAGAATTTGATCTCCCTACCGGAGGTGCCAACGATGGCGTCACCCGTCAAGCTCGCGCACATCGTGCTGCGGACGAATCGGCTTCAGCAAATGAAGGACTGGTATGTGCGAGTCCTCGAGGGGCGTGTGGCGTTCGCCAACGACCAGCTCGCGTTCATGACCTACGACGACGAGCACCACCGGGTCGCCTTCATTGAGACCGGCGCGTCGCAGCGCCCCGAGGACGTGCACACCGGTCTGCATCACGTGGCCTTCACCTACGCCTCGCTCGGCGATCTGCTCGGCACCTATCGCAGGCTGAACTCCGAAGGGGTGCAGCCGTTCTGGTGCGTCAACCACGGACCGACGATGTCGATGTACTACCAGGATCCCGATGGCAACCAAATCGAGTTGCAGATCGACAGCTTCGACACCGAGGAGGAGACCCAGGCGTTCTTCGAATCCGATGCTTTCGTGGCCAATCCGATTGGTGTCGACTTCGATCCGGAAGAGCTGATCGCGCGGTTCGAGTCGGGTGAACCGTTCGCGGAACTGGTGAGGCGTCCGTGAGCGCGGATGACCGAACTCCGGTGCTGATCGTCGGGGCAGGTCCGGTCGGGCTGGCCACCGCGTATGTGCTTGGCAGGCACGAAATTCGAAGCATCGTGTGTGATCAGTACGACGGGATCAACCCGCACCCGCGCGCCCATGTGGTCAACACCAGGTCGATGGAGCTGCTGCGCAGCTGGGGTATCTACGACGGCGTCATCGAGGATGCCGTCGACCTCAACTCCGGGCTGAGCTTCGTCTGGAAGCACACGGTCGCGGGGGACGAATTCGGCCGGATCGACCTCTCCGACTCGCCGCCAGAGCATGTGGCACGACGCCTGGAGGCCTCGCCGGTCACCATCGGATCGTGCGCGCAAGATCGGGTGCAGCAACGGCTGCTGGATGCGGTATATGAGCAAGGCATGGCCACTGTCCGATTCGGGACGCGAGTCACCGCCGTCGAAGATCTCGGCGCGTCGGTGGCCGTTGCCGTCGAGACCTGCGGCGAGACCGAGCAGTTCAGCGCGGACTATGTCGTGGCGGCGGAGGGCGCTGCTGGGACGATTCGGCACGGCCTCGGGATCGAAGTCGATGGGGCCCCGGAGTTCGGGCGCCAGATCAACGTCTACTTCCACGCCGACCTCAGCAAGTGGGCTGATAAGGACTCGGCCCTGCTGTTCTGGGTGCTCAACACCGCCTGTCCCGGCGTGATCATCCGGATGGGCGGAAACCGCTGGACTTTCAACGTCGGCTTCGACCCCGCGCGGGAGACGGTGGCGGACTACACTCCGGCGCGCTGCGCAGAACTGGTCCGCAGTGGGGTTGGAGCGCCGGAACTGGAAGTCGACGTCCGCTCCGTCGGCACCTGGATTCTGGGTGCGAGCACGGCACGGAAGTACCGGAAAGGCCGCATCTTCTTGGCGGGCGACGCGGCGCACCAGTTTCCGCCGACCGGCGGTCTCGGCATGAACACCGGCCTCGTCGATGCCGACAACCTCGGGTGGAAGCTGGCCGCGGTTATCCAGGGATGGGCTGCGGAAGACCTGTTGGACACCTACGAATCCGAACGACACCCAGTCGCCGTGGCCAATGCGCAGAGCAGTATCGACAACGCCGTCAAGATGGCCGAAAGCGGGATCGGGACCGGGACCAACACCCTCGAAGTGGCGGCCCGATTGGAGAGCCCGGATCCGGTGATCGCCGCCGCCGAACGGAGGCGACTGAGCGACGCGTTGCCCGAGCAGCGCCCGCATTTCGACTCCCTGGAGCTGGAAATCGGCTATGTGTACGGCACTTCGGATGAAGCGAAGCCGCCGGTCGACCCCATCACTGCGGCAGTGCCCGGAGGTCGGCTACCGCACGATTGGATCACCAGGAACGGGATTCGAGTGTCGACCCTCGACTTGATCATCCCAGGGTTCAC
Organism: Saccharopolyspora sp. NPDC045941; assembly: GCF_056431445.1. Taxonomy (NCBI): domain Bacteria; kingdom Bacillati; phylum Actinomycetota; class Actinomycetes; order Pseudonocardiales; family Pseudonocardiaceae; genus Saccharopolyspora; species Saccharopolyspora sp. NPDC045941. The sequence continues at coordinate 4,492 of NZ_JBWKKU010000028.1, read as the reverse complement.
CCTCCTCGCCGGGCGTGACGGCGCGGCTTGGGCCGACGCCTGGACCCGAGTGGCGGCTGGAGTGCCGTCCCAGGCGCTCGTCGTGGGCCGGGACTTCATGTTCGAAGAGCCAAGACCGTGCGGAATTCCCGACACCGGTGCCGTGCTGGTTCGCCCCGACGGCCATATTGCCTGGCGCTCGGCGCAATTGTCTGCCAACCCTGTCGTCGACCTTGCGGGGGCGCTGCGAACCGCCTGCGGGGTAGCAGAACCGGCTTCCTGACGTGAGCTATTCGCCTGGATCCGCCGGCTTTCGGTGGATCCAGGCTTAGGACTTCCTACGCGGCTGGCGACCCGGACGGCGAAGCTTTGAGCCCGCGTTCCACCTTCCATGGATTCCGCTACGTCCGGGTCTCAGGTCTTCTGGGGTGTCCGCGGGTGACATCACTAGGATCGTTGGTCTCGGGCCTCGAATCGGCGAGTGGCCTCCAAGGTTCGGATGCGGCAAAGCCTGCAGAATAACGGGTTTCACTACGGTGACGGACCCGCACCCTCCTCGACGTCCATGCCGATCGCACCCCAGCGTACGAGCGAGCTCATCGACGATCCTGCGGTGTCCGCCGGCCGAGATCGGCCACGGCGCCGAACACGCCTCCGGTGGCTCTCTTCGTCGAATACGGGTGTGGCGTCGGCATCGCGTGAGTTCAGGCTGCGGATACCCGGTTGGCCAGGGTTCCGATGCGTTCGACTTCGATCTCCACCACGTCGCCAGGATGCAGGTAGCGTTCAGTGAACTGCCCTGCTCCGCGCGGGCTTCCGGTGGCGATGACATCGCCTGGTTCCAGGGTCTGGTAGCGGGACGTGTAGGCGATCAGATTCGGGATCGAGTGCAGGAAGTTGCTCGTCCGATCATCCTGGCGCAGTTCGCCATTCACCCATGTGCGTAGGCGTAGATCCACTGGTTCGGTGAATTCGTCGGCGGTCACCAGGCATGGTCCGAGGGGCTTGAACGTGTCGAAACTCTTGGCCACCCCGATCGAGGCAACCGAATCCCCGGCGTAGGCACGGCGCTGCATGTCGCGAGCGGTGACATCGTTGATCACCGTTAGCCCGGCTACGCACTGCCACGCCTCGAGCGGATCGACATCCGCGGCCTTTCGGCCGATCACGACCGCGACCTCACCTTCGAAATCGACGTGGGTGGCCGCGACCGGAGGCAGCGCGATCGGCATGCCATGCCCGGTTGTCGCCGAGCCCGCGGCGACTTGGACGTTCGGTTCGGTCGGCAGTGCGACGTCATGTCGTCCGATCGACGCGTACTTCTCCAACGCTTCCTCGGCGTGGCTCGGGTAGTTGAGCCCGACCGCCAGGATCTTGCCGGGCCGGGAAAGCACGGGACGCAAGGTCGCTGATTCCAGCGGCACCTCGCGCACCGGCTGAGCGGTCCGGGCCGCCGTGATCCCGTCGCCAGTGAGCAGCCCGCTCAGGTCGAAAGCCGGCAAGGCGAGCAGAGCAAGGATTCCGCTCGTATCCTCTCGCGCGATCCCCTGATCGGTGGCGTAGAGACGCATCAGCTGGTTCTCCGGATCTTCGTGGCAGGGAGCAAGGCCTGCTCGCAATGTTCAAGCAATGGTGGCGGGCAAGGACACGAACGTCCCGCGTCGTGGTGGCTGGTGCTCAGTCGCACGTACGGTAGAAGCTTCTTGATTGACAGTCAAGACGACGGTGGCGTCAATCTCTTGACTTGCAGTCATGAGGCCGTCTTGAATGTCAGTCAAGATCATCGGTGCCCATGCGCCCTGAGTGAAGGAGGAACACCATGACCGACGAGACAACCCGTGCGTTGCCGCGCCTCGACGAGACCGGTCGCGCGGCGCTGTTCACGCAAGCACGCACCGCAAACAGCTTCGCCGACACTCCGGTCGCCGAGGCTGATCTGCGAGAAATCTGGGAACTCGCTCGCTGGGCACCGACGGGCGCGAATACTCAGCCCTTGCGGGTGTTGTACGTCGGGCGCGGCGAGGCACGCCTGCGGCTGGTCAAGCACATGGACGACGGCAACAAGGCGAAGACCGAGACGGCGCCAGCCGTCGCGGTGCTCGCATCAGACCCCCGATTCCACGAGCACATGTCGACACTGCTGCCCTTCAAGCCCGAGCTGGGCGATGTCCTCGCGGCCAACGAAGGACTGCGCACCAGCACAGGGCAGTTCAACTCGGCGCTGCAGGCCGGATACTTCATCCTCGCCGTGCGCGCTCTCGGCCTCGCAGCAGGGCCGATGAGCGGTTTCGACGCCGCCGGTGTTGATGCCGAGTTCTTCCCCGACGAGCAGTGGCGATCGATCCTCGTGGTGAACATCGGCCACCCCGGCGATAACCCGTGGTTCGATCGCCTGCCTCGCCTCGACCCGGCCGACATCGTTCGGTGGGCTTGAAAATCTACTCGCCGCGCAGGCGTGCCCCGCGGCACCGAAATCAGTATGAGGAGACGGTCAATGACCGACTTGCGGCATCACCACGTCGACGTCAACCGGATAAAGCTGCATTACGTCGAGGCAGGTGAAGGGCCCGCAGTCGTTCTGTGCCACGGCTTTCCCGAGCTCTGGTACAGCTGGCGCCATCAGCTCCACGCCCTGGCGCGGGCGGGCTATCGCGCCATCGCCCTCGACATGCGTGGCCACGGCGAATCCGACGCACCGACCATGATCGACGACTACAACGTATGCCAAACGGTCGGCGATGTCATCGGCTTGATGGACCTCCTGGGCATCGACCGGGCCGCGCTGGTTGGGCACGATGCCGGCACGTCGACGGCCTACACCGCCGCCCTGATGCGACCGGACCGGGTGCGCGGTGTCATGGGGCTCTCCGTGCCCTATATCCCGCGCGGGCCGCTGAGCGTTCTCGAAGCGTTCGACGGCGCGGTACCGGACGGCTTCTACATGCGTTACTTTCAGAAACCCGGCGTTGCCGAACAGGATCTGGAACGCGACATCACCGAAAGCCTGCGCCGCCTCATCTACGCCAACTCCGGCCAGAACCCACGCGCTCCGTTCATCATGACGGTGCCAGAGGGGAGCACTCTCGTCGACGAACTGCCCGCGCCGGATGGTCCCATGCCCTTCCTCTCCGATGCCGATCTCGATGTCTACTCGACTGCGTACTCGCGCACCGGGTTTCGCGGTGGACTGCACGGGTACCGGGTGTTCCAACGCAACTGGGAGCTCACCGCCGCGTGGCACGATATGGCGTTGCCCGTGCCGGCGGCCTACATCGGGGGGACCTCGGACACCGTGCTGCAGTTCCAGGGATTCCGGGCCGCAGCGGAAATCATGGATCGAGCCACCTTCCTAGAGGGTGCGGGGCACTGGGTTCAGGCGGAACGACCTGGCGAGGTCAACGAAGCGCTGCTGGCGTTCCTGGATTCGTTGCCAACCTGAAGACTGACCCGAAAAGCTGCAGTGCCTCCGTGTCGCGGCGACCGGTACAGAGGGCGTGTCCACCCTCCGGGATCGCGGATGGCACGATCCGCCCGAAGTTGGTCGATCAGCTCGGCGTGTTCGATCGGCAGTTCACCACCACGACCACGGATCGGCTTTCGATGCGTGACGGATGCCGTCCTCCTCGCACCTGTGAAAGGCGCGGTTCGCCCCTATGCCAGTGGGAAGGGGCCGACGAACTCTGCACGGGGACCGCGGTTCAGGGCGGTGAGCGCAGGGCCGGAACGGCTTTATCCCCCCGGTCACGGTTTCTGAGACGCGAAAAGGAAGCCTCCGGCGACGCCCTCCACCTTGGCCGGGCGCCATGATCTGAACCCCCCTACCCCTCGACTTTCACGGGCTGTGGCCCCGCCCTGGCCGGAGGTTCCGGCATCGTGCTGGATGTCGCTCCGGTCTCGTGGCCATGGGCGATGATGAAATTGAGTTGCGCCGGCAGCCCGACAGTCGCAGAATCTGCCTATGATCACGATTGCTGCCTTCCAGCCGCTGGCCTCCACCGTTGCATCGGTGCGGGTCCAGCAGCAGCCTGGCCGACCGTGGAGGCCGATTCTCACTCGGCCGTGATCGCCGCGCTGGTCGCGGGACTCCTTGCCGGTTATGGCATCGCCATACCAGTGGGAGCGGTTGCGACATATCTGGTGGCTCTGACAGCTCGAACGTCTCTGAAGATCGGTGCTTGTGCCGCGCTCGGTGTCGCGACCGCAGATGGCACCTATGCGCTGATCGCCGCGATCGGGGGTTCCGCACTCGCGCAGGCGCTCCAGCCGATCATGTTGCCGTTGCGGTGGGTTTCGGGCTTGGTGCTCATCGCGCTGGCGGTTCGCGGTGGCGCCGCGGCTATCGGTCAGTATCGCGAATACTCGGCGGCCGACCGGATAGATGGGGCGGGGGAATCGGTGAGTCCTGCACGTGCTTACTTAGAGTTCCTAGCAAAAGGACCACTGGTTGTGTCTGGGTTTCCTTGATCGTGGATCATGGTTGGGTGAGGAAGGGTGAGCAGCCGCCGTGGATCGT
>NZ_JBWKKU010000027.1:92223-115635 GCF_056431445.1 Saccharopolyspora sp. NPDC045941 | reverse complement strand
AAACCGGCACGTTCCTGGCCGGCTCACCCAGGAACTCCCGGTGCACGCGGTGCAGTTGCAGGCCATGACCGTGGGTGAACGACCTCAGAAAGGTGCCCACAGTGGACGGAGCCCGGATACCGGTGAACACAGCCGGCATCGCCGAATGCCGTACCCGGTCAACATCGTCAATGCTGTCCGCCCCGGCACACATCGCCGCCACCAGCGTCAGCACTTTCGCTACCGGGTTCGCGCCACCGCTGTTGCCCGCCCCGGTGATGCGCACCGCGTCAGCAACCAGATCGCCAAGCCGTGCCCGTTCCGCCAACCGCAGCACCGGCACCAGCCCGGCATCCGCGATCAGATTCGGTTCATCGAACACCGCATCAACCCGCGCAGGACTGTGAGAAGATCGCACCCGCGAGATGCCCTCCTGATCAAGATGAATGATTCCTTCAGCAAGATCAATCATCCCAGCTCAGAAGGGCATCTCGTCTTCTCAGCGCCGAACCGTTACCCATCACCACCGGTGGATTGAGGTTCAGAGGCTGGCCGGTGCCGTCATCTTTGGTTCGCATGACGGGCCCATGCCGACAACACGTCGCGTACGGTTACCGACGTCCTCATGGCTGATGCGTCATTGAAGGAGTGCGAGAGGCATGACCGGGTCCGTGATGCAGGTCCTGAGCACGGTGACCACCGCCGGTGTCTTGGTTGCACTGCTTGTCACGTCAATCGAGATCGCGCTGCGCCGCCAACACGGAATGTCGCTGTTACCGTTGCGGACGCTGCCCTGGCTGGCCTTGGCTGCAATGGACGTCGTCGCCGTCTACCTGCTGCAGCTGTTCACAGCGGTCCCACAGGAATTCCTGGTGCTGTCAATGCTGTTCGGCGGCCTGATCGGCATCAACATCGTCTGGGTGCTGGTCTGGCTGCGTGGCCGGCAAACAGCACCGAAGACCGCCATGGCTCGGGACGCGTTCGAAGCCGGTGAGGGTGACCGAGAGAATCCACAGTAGCTCGCCACGCTCCGCCGCCCGACTGGAATGCCCGACCAAGCCAGCGCAACCAGACTCGCCCGCAGGACGCCAGCGAACGCCGAGCGCACGTCCGCCAGCGCGACGATGGCGTCTGCTACTGGTGCGGTCGCCCCGGCGCGCACCACATCAACCTGTCCGCCCCCATCGCCGAGACGGAACCTGGGAGGAGGCCAACATGACCGTAATGCCACACGAGTCACGACATGCTGACTAACGCAGCATCATGCCTTGCACCACGGCCCGCGCGACGGCCTGAGCTGCGGCTCCGACCGCCAACCAGCCGTCCGAGGTGTCGTCGCCCCATTGCATGGACCTGTACTGCTCAAGCAGCCGCGCCAGCACCGGCGACGATTCCGCCGGGAACACAGCGCCTTCGCGGAGCATGGCGATCGCTCGTTTCTGGTCAGCGACAGCGGGGCCTCGCTCGGCGAGTAGGCAACGGGCCACTTCTAGCCCTGCCATGTCAGCGCTCAACCACCCCATGGGCGGGGTTGGTCCAACTGCGACCGTGATCTGGGACTCCACGAGGTCAGCGAGCAGGGTGGATGCCTCAGCCGGCAGCGTATCCCCGGTCCTCAGCGCGCGGATCGCGCGGTCGAAGTCATCACCAGTAGCCAAGTCGACCTCCCCACCATGTTCAAGGACTCCTGCCACTCATCTTCCCCTCCCGATTTCGAGTAGGTCACGAAGGCCCGCCTCGAAATCTGCCCGGCCACCGATCCACCCTCCGACAGGCAACCTCAGACCGCTCCTGTGCTCCGTCCGTCTCTCTCGTACGAACAGGAGTCGGTTTACATCCGGTGTGAGGTATGACCTTCTTCAGCTGTAGTCCGAGCACCCACGACATCCAACGCAGCGGAGCCGGGCCGCGATTCGTGCCGACCGTGCCCGAACCATCCCCGCGTGCGCGGGGCCGACGAGTGGGTCCAAGTCGATCAGCACCACGTGTGAGAAGCATCCCCGCGTGCGCGGGGGCCGACACGGCCAACGGCGCCGGCGGCCACCCCGCCGGGGAAGCATCCCCGCGTGCGCGGGGCCGACAGCACCGGAACCCGGATTTTCGGGTTCCGGTGAGAACCATCCCCACGTGCGCGGGGCCGACCCTACGCCCGTCCAAACAATGACGCCGTCGCTGGAACCATCCCCGCGTGCGCGGGGCCGACCGCCGCAACGAGGGCTTCGGGGTCTGGGGCGGAGAACCATCCCCGCGTGCGCGGGGCCGACCTGCGCCCGATCCCCGCCGGCTGGCGCAGCGTGGAACCATCCCCGCGTGCGCGGGCCGACCGAGAGCGGGGATGTCCTGGATCGAGTCGCCCGGAACCATCCCCGCGTGCGCGGGGCCGACAGCGACGGCCGGACTTACCTGCACATTCGCCGGGAACCATCCCCGCGTGCGCGGGGCCGACCTGGCGAAGCGCTGGCGGCTGCAAGCCATCCCGGAACCATCCCCGCGTGCGCGGGGCCGACACGCGCGAAGAACCTGCCGTCGCGGGACCGCCGGAACCATCCCCGCGTGCGCGGGGCCGACGTCCCGGTCGGAGATGGACACGGTCACGTCCAGGAACCATCCCCGCGTGCGCGGGGCCGACACTTGTTGACCTGGGGTGTTAGCGACGGGAGCGGGCGGAGAGGATGAGTCCGTCGTAGTCGACCGGGCGCCACCGGTCGTGTCCCGCGGTTCGTACAGTCCAGCCTTGTTCGTTGTTCGCGGGTTCGACGAGGACGGCTTGGCCGTCTCCGATACGGGTCGCGAGTAGTTCCCAGAGGCGGTCGCGGATGCGTCGGCTGGGGTTGCCGACGAAGACTCCGGCGTTGACTTCGACCATCCATCTGGTGAGGTGTCCGCGTAATCCTTCGGGTGCGGCGATGAGGACGATGACGGTCATCTCTGCTCCGGTGCCGCGCTCGGTTCGTCGAACTCGGGCCCGATGACGGTGACGTGTTGTTCTCCCATTTCTGGCTGTGTCGTTGGGTATTGGGGTTGGTCGGTGGGGTCAGCGTAGTTCAAACCCCCTGGTACCTGGCCGAGTCGGTCGTCCCAGAGCTCGTTGACCTCTGGTTCGATGTCATCGGTCTCGCCGCGTCCGAGGAGTGTTTTGATGTCTCGCACGATCCGGAGTAGCAGGCGGTCTTGAGTGATGCGGTCTCGAAGGCCGACGCGTGCGTCGCGTTCGTCGGTGAGGCCGCGGGCGGCGAGGTCGAAGGCAAGCGGGACGGTGTAGTCGGCTTTGTAGAGGTCGGCGATGTCCATGACGAACGATGTGGCGGCACCGGTGTGGACGAAGCCGAGCCCGGGGCTGGCGCCGAGTCCGGTGATCACGGCGTGGCAGATGCCATACAGCGCCGCGTTGGCTGCCGAGAGGAGCCGGTTGAGGTCATCGCCGGCGGCGAAGGCGTCGCCGGGCTTGTACTCGCGGCCGTTCCAGGTGACGCCAGTTCGGCGGGCGTGGTCTCGGTAGAGCTGGCGTATGCGGGCTCCTTCACGGCCTCGGAGCTGCTGCATGGTGAGGGTGGAGACGTCTTCGCCGGGAAACCGCATGCCGTACATGGCTCGGGCGACTGCGAGCCGTTCCTTGGTGCGGCTGACAAGCCACGCTTGGCGCTGCAGGAGTGCGGTTCCGCGGCTGGGTCCGATGCCGGCGGCGTACATGCGGACGCCGTGTTCACCGACCCAGCAGACCGCGGTGCCGGAGTCGGCGAGTAAACGGATGGCGCCGTGGGTGACGCGGGTGCCGGGGCCGAGCAGCATGACGGCGATCATCGCTGCCGGGACGCGGACGGTTTCGCGTTTGTTGATGACCACGACCGCGTTCTCGTCGCGATCGAGGTGGCTTCGTTCGACGTAGACGCTGGAGACCCGGTCGACGAGGCGGTGCAGGTCGTGAGGGTCTGCTTTCCACCAGATGTCGGCCATGGCTACGGGTTTCCGTCTTGTGGGTGGTGGCCGGGTAGTGGTGCGAGGGTGAGGAGTCCGCAGCCGTAGGCCTTGGCGGGGCCGATGCCGGTGAGGAGGTGCTGGGTGAGGAGGTGGGGGTCGGTGACGCGGAGGTGTCCTTCGAAGGTGGCTGTGTGCAGGACGACGGGTGGTTTGCTGCGGTTTTTGGTGAAGGAGTGCCGGTTTCGGGCAGTAATCCGGACTTCCCTCGCTGTTCCGGCGTCGCGGTCGGGTTGGGTGGTGGGGGTGAGTCCGGGTGCGGGGTTGTCGGTGTGGGATTCAGGGATCTCGAAGCCCCAGCGGGTGGTGCGGGCGAGGAACCAGTCGAGTTGCGCGGCGGCGGTGCGGTGGCCGATGCGGAACGAGCGGGTGTTGCCGCTGGCGGCGCGTTCGGCTTGGCGTGGGGTGGTTTTGGTGGGTGTGGAGGTGTTCTGGACGGGGTTTGCGGTGAGGCGGAAGGCGAATTCCCGGCCGGTGGCGATGCGGGCGAGCAGTGGGGTGTAGTCGGCGACGGCGGCGTGCTCGCCGTCGGCGTCGGGCCAGCCTGCTTGTTCGATGAGGTGGGTCCAGTCGGGTTTGCTGTGGGTGAGGACGAACAGCAGGGGCCTGCGGGGATTGTCGGTGTCCAGGCGCCACAGGGTCCGTTCGCTGGTGGGGTTGTCGGCGATGCCGCCGAGGACGGCGCCGTGGAGTTTGCGGGGGCTGGCCAGCAGAGGCCGGCTGGCGGCGCGGAGCGGGTTGATGCGGATGCGAGACAAAAAGGTCATGATCACCAGCCCAATAGGGCGAAAGGGTCGTGGCCGCTGTCGCTTGGGTCGTTGCGGTCAGCGGTGGCGGGGTCCGGGGCAGGCAGTCCGGTGGGGACGGTCAGCCAGGTGTGGCGGATCCGGCGGCTGGTGAACGCGCGCCGGTGTGGGTCGAAGGAGTGCGGGACGTCGTTGACGAGGTCCTCGCCGTGGTCGGGGTCTTCCAGCGTGGCCGCGAGGTCGATCTGGTGCTGGGCCCTGGATCGGTGGCCGTAGGCGCGGCGGGTTCTGTCGGTGACCTGCCAGCGTTCGGCGGCGAGGACATCGTGGAGGGTGCCTTCGCGGAGTCCGAGGGAGATCGGTTGCGTCGGCACGCAGGATCTTCTCCCCAGGGCCAGGGGGAACGCTGGGTGGCGTACCGCCTCGTCGAGGGTGCCTAGCAGGGCGCGGGGGCCGGCGATGGCGGCGAGGAACAGGGCGTCCTGCAGGTAGAAGCGGGTGGTGACATGGGTGTGTTTGGCCGGTGAGGTCGGCTTCTGCACGCCTTTGCTGGACACTCCGGCCTGTGGCAGCGCGCGCCCGCGGTAGTCGCTGACGGTGTGGTAGTCGCGCAGCAGCGTGCCGGGCTGGTCGACCCGCACCCCCAGACGCAGGTCGACGAGGTCGTCGACGCGGTCTTCGCGGGCGCGGCCGCTGGCGGCAGCCAACAGCCCGATGACTCCGGATTTGGTGGGCTCGGGGCGGGTATCGCGGCGGTTGAAGGAACTGCGGTCGCCCCAGGACTGCAGCGGCCCGGCCAGGCGCAGCAGCAGCACCGCATCGTCAGGGCCGGGCATCAGTTGTTCTCCCCGTGCTCTGCCAGGTGTGCGCGGAGGTCGGCGACGAGCTGGGGGAAGGACCTCGGTTGGCCGAAGGCGTCGGTGAGCGCGGAGGTGGTGGTCTCGTCGTCGGTGTCGAGGGTGCAGCACAGGCCGGTGAAGGCTGGGGCGTCGCCCCAGGTGGAGATCGCGGTGGTCTGTTCCCGGGCGAGCTTGCGTGCAGAGGTCGTGGCGATCCCGCCGGCCGCGCGGGTGCCGTTGCCGGTGGTGACGGGGTTTTCGAAAGCGGAGACGAGGTTGACCGGCTGGTCGTCGCGGACCACGACCGCCACCAGGTGTGGGAGGGTGCGGTGGGCGAAGGAGTTGGTGTAGCCCGACGGCATCGAGCGGGCGAAGGAGGACACGAACAACTCCACGGCCTGCAGCGCGGTGTCGTGGTCGCCGCCGAGGTTGTCCTGCAGCTGGTGCAGGCCGATGGTGGCGAAGCGGTAGAGCGTGGCGGAGTTGAACCCGATGGTGCCGATCATGCCTGCCCCGGTTTCCCCTTCGGGGTTCTGGTCGTCGACGGCGGTGTAGTAGTCGAACTCCAACTCCGTGGCGTGCGTGGACACCGCGTGGGCGACCTGGGTGGCGGCGTCGACCTTGAGGGTCGCGATGTCGGCGACCATGCGCCCGAACAACGCCACGTCCACCGGGTGCCCGGCGCCGAAGGCGTCCTTGACCGGTAGGTCCTTGACCGCTGCGGCCAGCTCGGTGTCATCGAGCGTTGCCAGCTCCTCGGCCCGATCCGCCACCAGCTTGGCGACCTCCTCCAGCTGACGGTGCCCGTAGAACAGCAGGTAGGCGGTGTCACCGGCCTTCTTCCCCGCCTTGATTTCCAGTGTCCCGAGCAGCGCTCCGGCCAGACGTGCCGCCGCTTCCTCTTCGAGCGCAGTGCGGGCCAGCAGCAGATTCGTCAGCTCGGCGGCGATCTTCTTCGTGCGGGTGCCCAGGTCCAGTTCGTCGATGCCCTGCTCGGCGAACGCCAGGCGGGTCGCGCGTTTCCACGCCTGTGACGACACGCGGGAACGCCGGACCCCACCGAAATACGCTTCCTTCGGATTCCCTTGGTCGTCACGGTTCAGATTTGCCGGGGGCACGGTCTGCAGGATGTGCACGTCGATGTAGCGGCGCTGAGTCATCAGTGGTCTCCGTAACTCTGGTTCGGCTGCGGTGCAACTGCCGCAGCCGTTCGATTCGTATGGCGGGAAAGAAGAAGGCTGAGCTTCAGTCCTGTGAGGACCCGGATCCCTCGCCGCCTGGTGTCTCTGGTTTCCACGCGTAGTAGCCCAGGCCCCAGCGGCTGCGGACACGCAGCCGGGCGTCGGAGTAGTGCCAGTCGCGGATGTCGTTCATCAACTGGTCGTAGTCCACTGGCTGGCGGATCGTGCGCAGCTGCTCGATCAGCCCCCGCAGCCGGTACAGCAGCGCTGACACGCTGGTGGCGGTCGCCGCCGCGGCGACCCGAGCATCCAGCGCCGCCGGGCTGACCTTCTCATCCTTGCCCCGCAGGACTTTCAGGGCTTGGCCCAGGCTGATCTTGGGGCGGTGCATCGGAGTGGACTGGGCCTGCTGGTGCAGGCCGAACAGGGCCAAGGCGGCGTGCTCGGCGGCCTGCTCGACCGAGACGTCGCCGCGCAGCGCGGCCTGTTCGTCGACCGGGCAGGTGTAGAAGGGCCACAGCGCAGGCACCGATCCGGCGGGGCGGCCCAGGCCTGCGCGCATCGCGGCCAGGTCTTCACCGGGTGGCTGCAGTGGCAGTTTCGTGCGAGGGTCGAGCCGCCATGTGCCATCGGGGTTCACCCGCTGGCTCCAGTAGGGGCTCGTGGTGGTGTTGGTCATCTCAGGGTGGTCCTCGCCTGATCTAGGTCGGGTGCGGGGAGCTAGGCGGCGTTGCTGCGGACGCGGGTGAGGATCTGCCCGATCCGGGCGCGGAAGTTGCTTTCGGCGGTGGCCTGCCGGTAGGTGTGCTCCTTCTCGCCTTGTTTGATGGTGCGGCCAGTGAAGGCGCTGGGGGCGGCGGTGGCGATCACGCGTTCACCAGCGCGGAGGGTGATGTGCTTGGCCTTCTGCTCCCACGCCGTGAGTCCGCGTTCGAGCAGATCGAAGTCCTCCCCCACCGACCGGAGCCCCACCAGCACCCGCCGCACCACCGGGTCCAGGGCGTGCAGGACGAGTTCGCCCGGCCGGTGGCCTTTGTCCCACGGGATCGGCTCGGCACCGGCCGCGCGCCGCAGGTCGGCGGAGAGATTGTTGACCGCCTGTGCGAGATCTTCTGCTTGTGAGGTCATCTCCAGCAGCGCGCCTGGTACCCGTGAGTCGGTGTCCAGTGCGGTCAACGGCAGCGGGATGGAGTCGAAGTAGACGTCCTCGAACACCGCCGACTGCGTGCCGTACACCATGCCCAGCAGCTCCAGCTGCACGGGATAGTCCGGCGCGATCAGCTCACGACGGGCCCGCAGTTCGTTGATCAACCTGCTAGTGGCGAAACCCGCTGCTGTTGCGGTGGCCGCCCGGTCCTGGCGGTCGGTGGCCAGCAACGCCTCCAGACCACGCCACGCCGCTTTCCCTTGCGGGTGGCGCCGCGGCCTCCGCGGCACGCTGGTTCCGTTCTTTCCGCTGGTTTTGCCTGCGGGGGTGATGTTCCAGGCGGTGTGCGGCTCGACATCCGGAGTCGTGCTGAGGCGGTCGCCGGCGGCCAAAACCACCCGGGTCACCCGCGGCCCATCAGCGGTGCTCTCCGGGATGAGCCGGACCCGGCGCGACTGCCACGTCCACACATCCAGCAGGCCTGTGGCTTCGCGGGTGTGCCACGCCGGGCCCGCCACCGACAACTCGCTGCGGGTGTCGGGGGTGCGGCGTTCCCACTGCGGCAGGTCATCGGAGCGCAGCGCCGGGCCCGAGGGCACGTTGAGCAGCAGCGTGTCGAACAGCGTGCGCCCCATCGGGACGATGACACCGCACTGCCCCAGCGGGCCCGTGGGGTTGCCGGTGGTTTTCCCCGCTTTGACATTCGGATCGCCCACCACACCCGTTTTGATCGCCGCGGTGTCCCAGCAGTGCGCGTGCAGCAACCACCGGGCCGCCTGCGCCGGGGTCAGCTCCAGCGGATCAGCGTCGCTGCGGGAGGCGAACAACGGCACGTTGTTACCGGTGGCGGCCGTGGCCACCAGCACCGCGGACCCCTTCGTCTCGTCCTTCACGGTCCGCAGGCCCGCCACCTGCCCGAACGGATCATGCGGGTGGAACAGGTCGAACCGTTCCCGCTGCGCGTCGAGGTAGCGGTGGAGGTCATCGTGTTGCTGTGGCGTGAATTCCCCGGCCTGGAACCACTGCATCCACGCGCGGGTGTTCTCCGGGCGGCCCAGCGCGCGCACCACGACCGGCAGGAGCACCTGCCGCAGCAGCGCGGGTTTCTGCGTCGGCAGATCCACTACAAGGTCTTCGAACAGGTGCGCCTCGCAGATCGCCTGCCGCAGCGGCACCTCCACCGCCGCGCCACCACCCACCGGGCGTACGACCAGCCACGGCTGGTCAATGAGGTTGAACGACACGAACACCCCCAGCCACCAACACCCACTCCTTCCCTTTCGCGACAGCCGGCCGGAGTCGACCGGACCTTTCCTGTGCTAGTGCTTAGTTTCTTCCACCAGGCCGAGGTCGGTGTCGTAACGCACCACCGTCTCCCCTAGCGTCGCCCGGTGATGCCCGTCCAGTTCGAGCGCGAGGCTGTAGCGCAGCCACGGATGCCCCTGCCAGCCCGGCAATACCCGGCATTCCTGCACCGCGGCCTGCGACAACTTCGTCGGCAGGCGAACGGTGGCACCTAGCACCTCGTCGACCACCCCGTCCGGCACCTCGCCGTTGGGTCCCAGCGCCCGTCCGGCCAGCGTGCGGTGCCCGTCGCCGTCGGCGACCACGAGGATCACCTCCACGCCCCGCTCGCCATCACGGACCACGGCTTCCATCAACGGCTCGCTGCCCCCGCCGGACGCGCCATCGGAATGCAGCCCCTCCAACGTCGGGGCTTCGTGTTCCCCGAGGCGGGTCAGCAGAAACGGTGTCGCCACCGCCGCACGAGCCGACTGTTCCTTCTCCCAGTCCGTGCGCGCCGCAGTCTCGGTCTCCACCCAGCCCTCCGGCACGAGGGGCTGCCCGGAATACACCCGGTCCACCAGTCCCGGCACCTCCCCGGGGATGCTCCACCCGGTCCCGTGGGCGTGCTTGACTTCCGTCGCACTCCGCAGCAGCAGATAGCGGCCGTAAATCTTCTCGCTGGCATACAACAACCGCGGCGGCCGGTCACCGGTGTCGTCGAACCCGGTCACCACCACCCTCGGCTGCTCCACTGAGGACGGACGAACGGTTCCGGCATGGCGATGCAGGCGGCCGATCCGCTGCAGCAGCAGGTCGATCGGCGCCAGATCGGTGACCAGCAGATCAACGTCCACGTCGAAGGACTGCTCTGCCAGCTGGGTGGCCACCAGAATCAACCGGCCCGGACGAGGCGGCCTCGGATCATCCCCGGGTTTCGATGGCGGCCCCAATAACTGGAGGCAGGTCTCGGTACGATCCGCGCGGGCCTGCACGGTCAGCCGCGCGTGCAACAGCCGCACGTCCGCACCGAAACGGCCCTGTAGCCGCTCGAACAGCGATTGCGCACGGGACACCGTATTGCGGATGACCAGCGCGCACCCGCCCTCGGCCAGTCGCTGTTCCAGCAGGTCGGCGACCGCACGATCACCCGCATCCTGCGCCGCCCGCCGCTGCTCGGTGGTCGAGCCCGCACCGGGCATCGGCTCGGGCAAGACCTCCACCTCTACCGGCACATCCGACCGCCACGCCGCCACTTCCCGTACCGCGAAACGCGGTGTGGCGCGGTCCTCGTCCAGCCACGCCGCGGTAACCCGCGGATAGCCCGCCGACTCCGGCGGGGCGGGAAAGTGCGCTTCCTCCTTCGACGCCGCCCCCAGCAGGTAGGCATCGGTCAGCTCCCGGCGCTGCGCCGGTGGCAACGTCGCCGACAACAACACCACCGGCACCCCGGCCTGTCCCAGCCACCGCAGCCCTTCACGCAGGAACTGCGACATGTAGACGTCGGCGGCGTGGACCTCGTCGAGGATCACGACTTTGCCTGCCAGGCCCGCCATCCGCAGCATCACATGCTTGGTGCGGGTCGCGGCGAACAACAACTGGTCGATCGTGCCCACCACGAATGGACACAACAAACCCCGCTTCGGCCCCAGAAACCACTGCGCCGGCGCCTGCCGCTCCACGACCGCGTCCGCCGGAGCCCGCGATACCGCCGTCAGACCGTACTCATCGTCCTCACAGGACATTCCGTACTCGTCGACACCAGCGAACCTAGAATCCAGCTCCGCATCGGCGGCCAGTAGCGCCGTCCATTCCTTGTTGAACATCCGCTTGCCATGCAACAACGCCACCTGGCCCGCCAGCCCGGCATCGATGGCGCCCGCCCAGGACCGCACCTGACTGAACATCGGGTCGCTGGTGGCCTGCGTCGGCATCCCCACGAACACCCCGTCCGCACCGAACCGGGCCGCCAACTCCTCCGCCGCCACCAGCGCGGCTTTCGTCTTGCCCTCCCCCATCGGCGCCTCAACGACCAGCAGACCCGGCGCATGCATCGCGCGCGCCGCCTCAAACACCGCCAACTGGGAATCCCGTGGCGCGTGCCCGAAACGGGCCTCGAACACCCCACTCGGCGGGGCGGTCAGCGATCCCCAGCCGCCGCGCAGCCCCAGCTCCGCCCACGCACGCCCAGCCCGCTTCCGGGCCGCCTCCATGCTGACCTCATCGAAGTCATCCACGCCGACGAAGTGGTGCTCGTCGCTGGCGATCCAGTCCGCCATCACCACCAGACCACTCACATGCAGCTGCGCCGCCCGCGACGGCCCCGACACCGGCTGCACCGCCCCCACACCAGTGAACCCCAGCGCCTGGGTGAACCAGCGAACCAACTCCCGCTGCACACGCAGCCAATTGCCCTCGCCTCGCGACTGCCCTTGAGCGCGCCGCGGCTCGGGCAACTGCCCCTCCGCCGGGAATAGCCCATGATGCCCCGCCACCAGCGGCCACACCCACTCCACCTGCTCCGGGCTCCATCCCGCATCAGCCAGCACCGACCGCAGGAGAAACCCGCCCGCCCGGTCATGCCGCCACCGGTGCTTCGCCGCCGTCGGCTCATGCCACGACAAACCGGCCTCCCGGACAGCACGCGCGCCCTCCGGCCACAACCGCTGATGCGCCGGCGTCGCCTTACCGCAGTCATGCACCCCGCACAACCACGCCAACAGCACGCGCCCCCGCCCCGGGCTGCCGGCCACCTCGTCCAACCACGCCCTCGTCGACGGCGCCAGGAAGTGCTCCCACAGCAACTCGCCCACCGCCGCCGCATCCAGCAAATGCGACACCAGCAGGTTCATCCGGCCACCGGCCTTCTCCGGCGACTTCCCCCACAACACCCCCAACCACCGGAGAACATCCGCGTCGATGCCCTGCACCCAACCCCCTCAACAGCGACCAGTCACCAACAAGGCACGCACCGTAGCCGAGCCCACCGACAACCCCGCCCCCAGGCGAGAAGCCCCCAGTAAACCCACGAGGCAACGCCAACCGATGCGAGCCCGAGTTCAGTCACGAACCCAGGTCAGCGTCGGGGCGACCGCATCGTCTCCAGCACCACCGACCGAAGAGCCGCGTACGCCGATGCGAGTTCCGCGTTCTCCCGCCTCAAACGCTCCAACTCCTCGCCCTGCTCTGACACACGCTCCTGCCGCACCCAGCTCGCCACCGTTTTCCGGTCGACCCCCAGCTCCCCGGCCGCCCGCTCCGCCGCCTGTCGCTCCGAGGCACGAACCGCCTGCACCGTACGAGCGCGAACGTCCGCCCCATGCCGCTTCGCCATCCGTATTTCTCACTGTGGATGATCGACCGATTACCCTGAGTGAGGGTATCCTCGTGATCAGGCTTCGCCAACGAGTCTTGTGTAACTGTCTAATGAGTCTTGTACTGCTGCTATGCGGTTGGGCTTGCCAGAAGAGTCGGCCTAGCCGACGCTGACGAGCCGCCATGTTTGAATGCAGGGCACGGCCCTGCTAGCTCCTAGACGCGTATCTGAGAGAAAGCGGGGATGGTCCAGAGTCATGTATTGCCTCGACGCCATGAAGACAGTTAGGCCCCGCAATGCGGGGAACAACAGCCCGCAGGACAAGCCCCTGCGGGCTCCTTCAACCACATCAGCAGCTACCAAGCGGACCAAACCAACAAGCCGCTATCGATAGCAAAACACGCTGGTCAAGAAGTGTCGGCCCCGCGCACGCGGGGATGGTTCTACCCCAGTGCGGGGTTTCAGTCTCGGTCTTGAGTCGGCCCCGCGCACGCGGGGATGGTTCCGTGTGCGGGAATTCGTTCAGCTTCCACGTCGTGTCGGCCCCGCGCACGCGGGGATGGTTCGCTCAAGGACTGCTGGAGCGCCATTTCTGCAGGGTCGGCCCCGCGCACGCGGGGATGGTTCGCTCCCGGAAGACGGCAGCAACGTCACTCTCGAGTCGGCCCCGCGCACGCGGGGATGGTTCCTATTCGGGGCTTCTAGCAGGCAGCGCGACCTGGTCGGCCCCGCGCACGCGGGGATGGTTCCGGCCGCCAGGCCACCGACAAGGACACCGGCCTGTCGGCCCCGCGCACGCGGGGATGGTTCCTCACCCGGCAGACGACCTCATCCGCTCTCAGGGTCGGCCCCGCGCACGCGGGGATGGTTCCGCGGCAACGGCGCTGAGTGCGGACACCTCGTGTCGGCCCCGCGCACGCGGGGATGGTTCCAGATTTGGCAGGGGTTTCCCGTTTCCTTTTTGGTCGGCCCCGCGCACGCGGGGATGGTTCCCGTTGAGCGGGTTGTGTATGACGGTTTGCTGGGTCGGCCCCGCGCACGCGGGGATGGTTCTCCGGCGCGGTGTACGACGAGCTCGAAGCGAACGTCGGCCCCGCGCACGCGGGGATGGTTCTTCGGGTTGACGGCTAGCTGGCTCGGGCATGCCGTCGGCCCCGCGCACGCGGGGATGGTTCGCCGGAGCTGCGCCAGGCGGTCACCGCCTACCAGTCGGCCCCGCGCACGCGGGGATGGTTCGACGAACGCGACGACACCAGCGAGCACGATCCCGTCGGCCCCGCGCACGCGGGGATGGTTCCTCGTGCGGCACGTTCAGCTGCGGTGCGGTGATGTCGGCCCCGCGCACGCGGGGATGGTTCGCTGCGTCGGGAGATGGCTGTCGACGTCGACGGGTCGGCCCCGCGCACGCGGGGATGGTTCGCAGCCTTGCGTTCGAAGAGGCCCAGTCGGCCTGTCGGCCCCGCGCACGCGGGGATGGTTCCAGGATGCTGTGCAGGTGATCGCCGCGCTGTGAGTCGGCCCCGCGCACGCGGGGATGGTTCCCCGCCGCCGCTGTAGCAGGCGATGCCGAACTCGTCGGCCCCGCGCACGCGGGGATGGTTCCCGGACTTGGCCAGCCCGTCGTTCCAGCGCTCGGTCGGCCCCGCGCACGCGGGGATGGTTCTATGGAGTGGCGACCAGCGGCGAATGGCGAATGGTCGGCCCCGCGCACGCGGGGATGGTTCCGTCTGGCGTCGGTGTTCGACGGTCACGTCCTGGTCGGCCCCGCGCACGCGGGGATGGTTCTCTGACCGTTGTCGAAATCATTGGCGGTCAAGCGTCGGCCCCGCGCACGCGGGGATGGTTCTGGGGACCTCGAGTTCGAACAGGCCATAGAACCGTCGGCCCCGCGCACGCACGCGGGGATGGTTCCGAACAGGACTACGTCATCTTCGTCGCCCAGTTGTCGGCCCCGCGCACGCGGGGATGGTTCCGATTCACCCAGAGCCTCCACCCGATCCTGGCTGTCGGCCCCGCGCACGCGGGGATGGTTCCAGCATTCCGGAATTCCCGCCGGATCAGGCCTTGTCGGCCCCGCGCACGCGGGGATGGTTCCTTCGTTATCTCTGGGGCCTCGGTGCCCTTGAGGTCGGCCCCGCGCACGCGGGGATGGTTCGCTCAAAGACTGCTGGTCAGCGATCTCCGCAGGGTCGGCCCCGCGCACGCGGGGATGGTTCATCTGCGCGGGTGTGCCGTACTGCTCGGCGCGGGTCGGCCCCGCGCACGCGGGGATGGTTCTCGCAAGGAGGTACTGCCCGAGACAGCGTGATTGTCGGCCCCGCGCACGCGGGGATGGTTCCATCAGGCACCCACCTTCCGGAGCTTCCAGGCGGTCGGCCCCGCGCACGCCGGGATGGTTCGGCTCGTCCACCTGGGGCGCTGCGGGTGGCGGGGTCGGCCCCGCGCACGCGGGGATGGTTCCCGTCCGTACCTGCATCACTCAGCCCCTGGTCAGTCGGCCCCGCGCACGCGGGGATGGTTCCCCGGGTGGACCTTGTGGACAGTCACCGGCGTGGTCGGCCCCGCGCACGCGGGGATGGTTCTCTCTTCTCGCGGGGGAAATACATGTTGACCAGGTCGGCCCCGCGCACGCGGGGATGGTTCCCACGATCAGGCTCAGGCGCTCGCCGACTTGCAGTCGGCCTCGCGCACGCGGGGATGGTTCCCCCGGCCTGTTGGATGACGGTGACACCGGCACGTCGGCCCCGCGCACGCGGGGATGGTTCCACGCTGCGGGCGAAGTGGGGCGCCGCCGCGTTGTCGGCCCCGCGCACGCGGGGATGGTTCTCGCACCAGTCGCACGCATATCACTGCTGGTCAGTCGGCCCCGCGCACGCGGGGATGGTTCCCAGCCCTGCTGACCGTTCGGGGTGCTGATCGCGTCGGCCCCGCGCACGCGGGGATGGTTCCCAGCCCTGCTGACCGTTCGGGGTGCTGATCGCGTCGGCCCCGCGCACGCGGGGATGGTTCCTGTCGCCGCGCCACGGTCTCGTCGCGCTGGCAGAACAGCCGACGACGGCGGCCTATGTGAGGACGTGGTCACGGACGTGTCCGGTCTGTCCCGCCTGACAGTCGATTCATCCGAGATCAATCTTTCGATCGCAACTGAAGCCATCATCGCCCCCAAACCCAAGTCGCCTCGACATCAGCCCGAGGACGACATGTCCCGCCGGTTAGCGGGACACCATGCCCTGCACGACAGCCCCCGCCACAGCCTGAGCCGCGGCGCCGACCGCCAGCCAGCCGTCCGAGATGTCCGCCCTCCACTCCATGGACTTGTACTTCTCAAGCAACGCAGCAAGCATCGGCGACGACTCCGCTGGGAATACGGTGCCTTCGCGAAGCATGGAGATCGCTTGCTTCTGGTCGGGGACAGCATGCCCCCGCTCGGCGAGGACGCAGCGCGCCGCATCCAACCCCACCATGTCCGCGCTCAGCCACCCCCTAGGCGGGTTTGGCCCGACCACAACCGTGATTTGCAACTCCATGAGGTCCGCCAGCAGGCTGGATGCCTCGGCCGGCAGCGTCCCTCCAGTCCGCAGCGCGTTGATCGCGCGGTCCATGTCGTCGCCCATCGAAGTCAGTCTCCCCACCTTGTTCCATTCCTCTGCCTACACATTCTCCCGATCCGATTGGGAGAAGCCAGCCAGGTCCGCCTTGGGTTCTTCCGCCGCAGTGCGTCACCAAACTCGCTGGGGGCTGTCGCCTGAAGCCCCACTCCTGGGCATCGGTTGATCGCCGACGGGCCTGTGCAGCCGGGCACAGTGGTGATCGTCTAGACGAGCTCACTCAGGCCACAGCGGGGCGTGCGTCTCCCGCCACGGACCATCGCGATCCGGCCAGGCCGCCGCACCGTGCCTTGTTGTTGTGGGGGTGTCCAGCAGACCGCGCTGGACATCCCCACAACAACAAGGTCTTCGTATGCGGCCCCGCCCGGACCCGCGACGGCTGGCTTTCTTGGCTGGACCGGCATCCCGGGGGAGGCAGTCCGTACATTCCACACAAGAATCGGAGTGAACGATGCCGACGTACACCGTCGCCGGTTTGACTAACCCGATCACGAGAGCCGTGCTCGTCTCGGCTGTCTTCAAGGGCGGTCTGAAAGAGGTTTCAACGCGGCACAGGTCCGGAGACTGGGGCCAGTGGACCCGGTTCACCGACGTCGTTGAGGCCGAGAACCCCGCACGAGCGGAAGCGATGGTCAGTGCCCGCTTCACCAAGCCGTTGAGCGTCGCCGAGTAGCCTGTCTGATCCTCGATCGTCACGACCGCCCGAGTATCGACAGGTGGGCGGTCGTGGCGATGTGCTGACCTCCGGCCTCGCGCCCTAGTCCTGCGACCCCGCCGCACTCCGGGACGACGGCAGCGCCGACGAGCGGGGAGGAGGCCCGGGTGGCGTCGCATGACGGTCATCCTGCTCCGCTTGTCACGGAGGGCTACGGACGCGCAGCCGCGAGAAATACAACAGCCGCCGACGGAGTTGACAAGTTGTCTGCCTGACCTCATCCGGGCATCAGCAGCTGCCGCTGGAACGCCGCCTGGGTCTGCGGCCCCAGGCCCGTCGACTTGCTTCTGTCCGCGTATCAACAGGCCGTCGTGCTCCGGGCGGAGCCGCCGCACCGTGCCTTGCTGCTGTTGGGATGTCCAGCAAAAGGCGCTGGACATCCCAACAGCAGCAAGGCTTTCAGGTGCGGCCCGCCCGGAATCATGACGGTCACGCACTCCTGATGTTCCGGGCTGGCAGGCCAAATCCCTGGTATTCACTCAGATCCACAGCCAAGGACTGATCATGCGATCCACATCTGTATGGAAAAACGCTCGTATCGAGGTCGTCAGCCCTAAGTCGATCGTGTTGAAGGACAACGCGCGCACCATCGGCGATATCAAGACGGAGCGCCCAGACCTGATCGAGAGCATCCGCCAGTGCGGCGTGCTCGTCCCCCCGATTGCCAACGAAACCGACGGTAGGTATTTCGCCGCCAAGGACGGTTTCTCCCGCATCCTCGCTTCCCTGGTCGTCTGTGAAGAGCCAGAAAACGACGACGACGCGAACCTCGAGATTCCGGTCATCGTCACCACCTCGCAGAACGAGGAGGAATGGCAGCGACTGCGCGATCAGTTCATCATGAACGAGCTCCGCAAGGGTTACGGCTCTGCGGACAAGGCGCGAATCATGGAGCAGTTCACGCTATTCGGGTTCAGCGAAGAAGAGATCGCCCAGCAACTGAGCCTCGAAAGCGACCAGGTCAAAGCCGGCCTCGCAGCTCAGCGCAGCACAACGGCCAAGAGCCTCATGACCGAACACCCGCAACTTGACTTGCTGCAGCTCGGCGCGATCACCGAGTTCGAAGACGACGAGGAAGCCCTGGCAAGGATCCAGGACACATTGGACGACGAGCCCGAGCAGTTCGACCACGAGGTCGCCCGTCTGCGCTTGAAGCGCGCAGAGAAGGAAGCACTCGACGAGCTCACCCGCGAGCTGACCGAGCAGGGCATCAAGGTCGTGGCGAAGACCTACGACGGAGTTCAGGCGCCGCTGTGGCGTCTGAAACTCAGTAAGCGCAACCCTCTCGAACTCGGTGACTCCCCGGAGGCGCATGGCGACTGCCCCGGTCATGCAGCATGGGTGGAGACAGTGTGGTCATCGCGGGAGCCCCGCGCGACCTACATCTGCCAGGACTGGAAGAGGCACGGTCACGCCGAGATCCACAGCGCAAGCGGATCCTCTCCGAAGCAGCCGAAGTCCGACTTCGAGAAGGCTGAGCTCAACCGAGCGGAAAAGAACAATACCGCCTGGCGTGCAGCTGAGGAGGTGCGCCGGGCAAAGCTCGCTGAGATCGTTCAGCGGAGCACTCCGCCGAAGCGGACGCAGCAGTTCATCACCACCGCCATGATCGAGGGCAGCTACGAGGTGGGCCGGGCACTGAAACAGAAGCACGCCTACGCGTGCGAGCTGCTGGGTCTTCCCAAGCCTGCCGACGGTAAGAAGCACCCGATGCTGTCCAAGGCACGGAAGGCCAGTGCGAACGGCGCGCTGATGTTCCAGCTGGCGATGGTGCTGGCGGCCTTCGAAGACCGGACCAGCGTGCAGACATGGCGTGGAAATGGCGAAGGTCAGAAGACATACTTCCGTTTCCTCCGAGACAGCTGCAACTACTCGCTTTCCGACGTGGAGCGGCTCGTCCTCGACCCGACCGAGGACTTCCAGCGGTGGTCTCACCTCCAGGAGGCCGCTGCCTCCGGCGACATCGACATCGCCGAGGCTCCAACGAACGAGGACGAGGGTCTCGACGTGGAGCTGGCAGCGGAGTATGCCGACGCCGGCCAGGCCCCGGCATCCGAGGTCAACAGCGACGGCGGTGACGCACCGACCTTGTCTGCCCCGGTCGACGACAGCAGCAATGTCGACGCAGCCGCGGAGCTGACCGACTCTGCGGCCTAGCGGCGCTCCCCTGCAGGCCGGTCCCTCCTCTAGATGTTCGCCGTGTGGGCGAACGACCGCGCGAGCGTCCTACCTGGACGCCGCGGGCTGGACCGACCGGGTACGCCGCTGCACCGCTCACTATCCAGCGGTGCGACGACGAGGTCTCCACCACTGGTGACCAGCAGTGATACCTGCGTTGCCTTCGATGAAGCCTGAACAGCGCAGAGACGTCTACGTGTGCCGTCGCTTGGCGGTGGGGCGTCCGCACTCTGCGCTGGCCGCGGGCCGGGGCAAGCCCGAAAAGCAGGGCTTGCCCCCTTCCCCCGCGGCCAGCGCAAGACGAGTGCGCCCCACCGCCCGGGCAAACGGCATCGTCCGGACCGGGAGGTGGGGAGACCAATCCTCCCAACCTGAAAGGTGCCTCCGCAGTGACCACGACCGACCCCATCCCTCACTCCACCTCCGACCTCGACACGCACACCACCAACGAGGCGGACACGACGCCGCCCCTGCGCGCCAGCGCGATCGCTTACTCCGATCGCCTGCTCTGTGCCGTCGGTGATCTGCTCGGTGACGACGCGGTGGGGGTCTTCTCGCTCACAGAGGAGGTCTTCGAACGCATCGGGTGGGCAGATGAGGAGATCGAGAACGCCCGTGCACGACACCCGCAGCACGCCGACCGGATCTGGCACAGCAGCGTGTTGCTCACGCCCAACCCCGGCCTGGAGAGCATGAAGAACGAACTCGTCTACCGCTCGCATTGCCGTGAGCTGCTCGACCGAGTCGCGGCCGGCGAGGACACCCGGCCAGGTACCGCGGCCGAGGTCTGCTGCGCCATGAGTGAGACCAGCCTGCTGTCCCCACTCACCTCCGCAGGCGACGGCCTCTACACGCGCATGTGGCAGGTCGCCGGCTTCCCTGAGCTCGACGAAGTCACCGAGGCCAGCATTCATCAGGAGGCCTTGGAGAAGTCGGTCATCGACGACCGTGAGCAGGACGCCCGCCGCGAACTCGCCATCACCGACCGCCGCCTGGGCAACATCGAATGCCACGGTTACCACCACGGAGAGAAAGTCGACTGCGTCTACGCGGCCGGCCAGCTCGCCATCGACCTGTGAGCGCCAGGCCCAGCAGCACCGTTGATCCCGCCACCTCGCCGCCGGTGGCGTATGTCCCTGACCAGAGCAGTCGCCCTGCGTGACGTCGATCCGGCCGCGGCCGGGACCGCTGCGATGAACCCGGCCAGAAAGACACGAGCCGAACCCCGCCGCCTTTTCATGCCCCGCCGCGGCCTGATTCTCCGCGTTCGCGCGCGCTACCCCTGCCCGGTCACCACGCCTGTTGCCCCGGCAACCGCTCTTCTGCTCCTCCTGTCCGTGAAGACGAAAGGCCTATCGCCATGACCAAATCCGCTGCCTCGGATGATGTGGAGCCTTCCCCCGCCCCGGGCCCGTGCATCCGCGTCCGCACGGTTGCCCTGACTGGCCTGACCAGCCACCTGATCACCCTCACCGCCGCGGTCACCGACGAGCCATTTGCGATCACGTTGGCCGGTGGAGGTGATCGCGACGACCATCCGGTGCGCGACCGGGTGCGCGCAGCCTTGACCAACTCCGGCCAGCCGAACCTGCACCACCGGGTCGAAGTCCGCCTCGACCCGCCCGGGTCTCTCCTGCCTCCTGCCGCAGCGATCGCCGTCGCAGTCCTCGCTGTCACCAACGGCGTCGACCCGCGGCGGCTGGCTTCCACTGCGGTGATCGGTGAGGTCGGGCTGGACGGTTCCCTCCGCAATACCCGCGGACTCCTGCCAGCCGTCCAAGCCGCCCGTGACCACGGCATCCAGCGGGTGATCGCACCAGCCACTGCCCTGGCAGAGGCTGCCCTCGTCGACGGTGTTGACGTGCTCGGCGCGCACTCTCTGGCCGAGGTCGCTGAATGGCTGCGCGGCGATGATGACGTCCTCCGGCGACCGGGCGTCAACTACGTCGCCGTCGCCGAAGACCTGAGGCCGCCGGCGAGGCTTCTGGCTGAGCCGGTGCTACGCATGGTCGAAGTCGCTGCTGCAGGCGGGCATCACGTGCTGTTCGACGCCGTTGACGGCGGGGGAAGTCTGCTCACCGCCTGTTGGATGCATCAACTGCTGCCAGATCTCGACCTGGCCCAGCAGCGCGATGTCGCCGCTATCCGATCGCTGACCGGACTGCGTAGCGCTGATGCGGTCCTGGTCAGCACCCCGCCACTGGAATTCGTGCACGCCAGTTTCTCTCCGGCGACGCTCGTCGGCGGCGTCGCTCCTGGTGCGGTCAGTCGGGCTCATCACGGGCTGCTGGTGGCTCGCAGCATCGAGGAGTTTGGCTCCTCCCTGGTCGAGGGGCTGCGCTACGTGCTGCTGAACCGGCAGGTCTCCTTGGGCTGGCACGGCGATGCAGTGCGCTACCCCGCGCGGCTCCAGCTGTTCGCCATCCGCACCGGCACTTCCCTCAGCCAGCGGCCGCAGATGTCGCTGGCTCTCTTGGAAGTGATCGACATCCAGTTCAGGCCGACCACGTCGCCGGCTGTGTCCAGCCTCCCTTCCCACCGCACGGAAGCGGAACAGATCAGCCAGGTCCTTGCGCAAACCCGGTCCCGAATCGCGGCCGCGAGATCCCGCGCGGCCACCCGCTGGAGTCGTGCAACTACTACACGCGATCTCGGCGCTGCCATCGAGCTCACCAATGCCGCCGTGCCAAGCGACGTGCTGCACGCCCACCAGCTTCCGCCCGAAACCACCGGTCCGATCGATCACGCGTTCTGGGTCGGCGCTCTCACCCTTCGAGGAGCAGACACCGTCGTCCGGCTCGCATGGACCGCCGCTGACCTCGACGGCGTCGACCGCCCCGACCGCGGCCACGTGGAGGCGGCCCTGGAACTACATGGCGCATCCACCTTGATGGCGGCACGGACATCCCGGGACACACCGAAGTCGCAGTGATACCCGGGCCTCCGTCCTGCTTCATCCCTCCCTCCGCAAGGTCTCAGGAGCCCCGCAGGCTCGCCAACAGCGCTGGCTCCATCCGCCATTCCGCGATGCCCTCGCGCCCGCGGCCACTCCAACCGGTGGCCACTGATCACAGAAACCCGCTGCTGCGGAAAGGAATTGCTGCACCATGACTCAATCACCAGATCTCTTGAATCTGCGTCTGGACCAGGCCATAGCGATGCTGGCCGCCGCTGAAACCGCGCACTACCAGGTCCACATGGCTCGTGCTGCCGGACTGGTGTACGACGCTCTGCCCAACGCAGCCGCACTGACGCTCGCTCAACCGACCGTCGCTGACAGAACCATCTTCCCCGAAGCATGGCTGCACGCGATCTACGCAGCCGACGCGACCGTGTTGTGGCGCCGTGGCGAGCCGAGTCCTCAACGCAACTGGCTCTATACCGTGGAATCGATCACCGACGCACTTCTCGCCGCAGCCGACGACAGAGCCCTTCCCGACGCCGCAATGCGCCTGCCCGGGTGGTCACGGCAACCGTCGCTCTCGCTGGAGAACCTCTACCGAATCACACTCCCGTCCCCCAGCGAAGTCGACCACCTCATGACCACCTCACTCAGCGAGCCCGCAAACCACGCGGGGCTCAGCGTGTGGATCTTGCACCGGTGGAGTGACGGCCAGTACAGCACCGAGCCATACGCCACCTACGAAGGCGCTCTGCAGTCCCTGGCAACGGAAATCCGGGCCAACTCGCGGGAATCGCACCGACACCAGGAGTTCCCCGCTCCAGCCGCAAACCTGACCGACGCCGACGTCGTGTCCCTCCACTACTGCGGCGAGGCTGAGCCGGCACCCACCTGCGGCGCCGTGGACCACGCGGGCTTCCTCCTCCTCGAGATGCCAGTCCGTGGTCCCGAACCGACGCAGCTGAACCTGCGCATGGCCACCCTGCGCGTACTCGACGAGGTCCTCGACAACTCTCACGAGTCGTCGTTGACCTACTACCTGGACGCAGTTGGCTTGACGTTGTCCGTCCATGCCGGAGTGAACGGCCCAGTTGTGCGTCTCCGCAACGACAACCTGCCTGCTGACCTCCCCGTGACGGTGATCTCCCATGACGACACCGGAACACCCAACGCTCTGGTCCTGTTCACTCAGGACCGCTGAGATGGGCTTGCCCCAAGCTGCCGCCTCGACCTCGGGCATGGGGACTCGGCGACGCCAGGAGCCCGATCTCGATGCCTGTCGCAATCCTGCGCTGGTACGGACCATTCGTGATTGCCCTCGTCGAGGTTCACGAGGCCCCCATTGTTCCGTGAGCAGCAGCTGAGCAAGGCAGCACAGAATCACCAGCTCGTCGCTGCTCTCGTAGCACACCGCACTCATCGGCGCGGGGGGGGGGGGGGGGGGGGGAGGGGAGGAACCCCTCCAACCTCCCAACGCAAAAAACCCCCCACCACCCACAGAAAGAAAAAACCACACCCCCCACGCCCATCCCCCTCCACAAA
>NZ_JBWKKU010000027.1:0-92213 GCF_056431445.1 Saccharopolyspora sp. NPDC045941 | reverse complement strand
GAGCGGACACGATGGGAAACGAGCCTGTGTTTGCATTAAGACACCCCAATCCCCCCCCCCCCTACCCCCTCCCCCCCCCCCCCCCCCCTTTCCCCCCCCCCCCCCCCCCCCCCCCCCCCCCGCCTCTTCGCACCTGTCCAGCGGAACACGCTGCATCGCACCTGAGGAGCATCAATCATGCCTGTACCCGATCGCGCCATGTCCAGGAATCCGGGAGAAGCCGCCGATCCCGCAGTGACCGAGATAGACCAGGAGAGCATCAGGGTGGAGCTCGCTCCCCACGCGTGGTTCACCAACCAGCTGTACCGCGCACTCGACACGATCGAGGATGCCCAGCAGCAGCTGCATGTTCTGCGGGTGGCCGACGTCGCCCGGCTCGTCCACGACGTCTTCCCCACGGCCACAGGCATCGTCATCGACACGCGCAAGATTGACGTTGACCCCAAAGGCGTGGAGTTGCACGCCGTCCTCGACAGCGAGGGGCGCGACCTCTGGCACGCCGACGACAACAGGTTTCCGCGCGCGGCGACATCCTACCGCACCTCCGACAACCTCACCTGGGCGCACGCGGTCTACCGCATCCAAGACTCCCTCACTTCGGCTTTGGGTGCCGACGAAGCGCATCAGTGGTGGGAGCCCCAGGACCCCAGCGAACCCGACGCCGGCTTGTACCGGTGCACGCTGCCTACCAGAGCAACGGTCAGGGCCATGAGCACCGTAGCGTCGGGCATGTTCCAGGCATCGTTGCAGGATCTGCACGGCGGACCCGAGCTGTGGTTGGCTCGTCCGGTCACACACCCAACGATGAGCATCGATGGTGATCGTGTGGCCATCACCGCCTTCCGCCACCCCGATGACGACGTCATGGTGATCGACATCAGGACCGAAGAGGCCAGCGCGCCAGCGCATCAGGACGAGCGTATCCAGGTTCGCCTCAACGGCACCGCGTACGAACTCGACACCACAATCCTTCCCCCAGGCGAGTCCGGTACCTCCGCATAGGCAGACCGCCGATCGGTGATCGCTGTCGACGCTGGCATCGCCCTGTCGTGATCGGCGACCGCCGAGTCCACGCCCCGCGTAGCCCTTCCAAGTCCGCCCGGAGCACCGCCGCCGGGTGAGCCTGCTCAGCAGCCCTGAGGAGTCATCCATGACCACAGCCGAAGCCCCCAGCGGCCTTGTCGCCGCAGAAGAACTCGCCACAGCCCTACGCAAGCTCCAAGAGCTCCAGCGCGACCATCAAGCGCTGAGCGAGGACCACGTACGTCTGCGGGATCGGCACCAACAGATGCTGGTCCAGCAACGCAAAGACGCCGATCGCGTGTACGCCGCCGCCGACCGCCGCGCTTTCGATCATTTAGCCGCACGAGCCGGTGTTGTCACACAGCACCTGACACAAACGGCACTCGTCCCGTTCACCAAACTGATCTACCAGATCAATCAGCTCGGTCAGCGCGCAGGCACACGGCAAGTCACCGAACTCAAGCAGTCCGCAAAGCACGCAGCACACCTGCTCGACGCCCACCGCACTGAGACCCCGGAGACGGCAGCGGCGATCGACTCGCTCATCGCCGAAGTCACGCGGATGCGCGAGTACATCGTCTCCGCCGGCCAGCAACTACACCGCGACCTCGCTGCCAACGAGCTCTCGGCCGGCACAGTCGGCTGCGAGTGCCTCGGGTGCCTGCTGATCGTAGGCATGACGCTGCACCCCGAGATCTACGGAGAAGACCCGAAACTTCTCTAGTACAGAGGAGGGCACGCCGGTACGTCCCCGTCTGCCGAACTCCACGATCGAGCCGCCGACGACAGGCAACAACCTCCGCTCGAGAAGCAGACAGCGGGACGGCCCGCGGCATCGCTGCCCCGGGTGGTGGGGAGCGCGCACTCTACAGCGATCCCGGTTGGGGTCAAGCCGCGGCGAAACGCATCCCGCGGCTTGACCCCAACCGGGATCGCTGGCTGCCGGAGTGCGCCCCACCACCCGGGAGGGCATCCGCTGCCTCAGCGTGTCCAAGGCGGACAACCAAACCTGCATCTGGACATCTGAAGCCGAGTCCACAGGGGACATATATGGGTCTGTCCCGCGCCGAAGCCGAGGAGCTGATCAAACAGATCACAAGTCCGGATCACACAGCAAGCGCAGACCGCGAGCACCAACGCCAGCAGGCGCAACTCGCCGAGCTCCAGGCCCAAGGCCACCTCGCACTCCCCAATCACCACATCCAGAAGGAGTCCTGCTGACTCGTCACGTCACGCATGACCTTTCGACGAGCCACGAACTCGCCCCGGCAGGGGATCCCAACTGGATCCCCTGCCATCTCATGAAGCCGAACAAACCAAGGAGAACTACGCATGCCCAAGGACAGCAACGACCCCGGCACGCCGATCTACCGCAAATTGGCCGCCGAAATGGGCGACCCGCTGTGGCCAGATGATGACAAGACCTCCCAGGCCGACGCCGAGCAGAACGGGCAGCCACCGGGCCCCGGCGAAACCCCCGGCTCTCACGAGAAGCCCTGAACCCCGTCGGCGACCCAGTTCCCAGGCCAACACCCGGCCTCCCGGGCTTATTCATGCCCCACCGGCATATGCCCCTCCCCGCGCACAAAGCGTCGAACCGGCAAACCCACCTAGCTCCGGGTTTCCTACAGAAGGAGTGATTTCAGATGTCGTTGCTCACCGCACGCAACGCGACCTTCCAGGACTTGCGGCGTCTCCTGGAGGAACAGCAGGGCGCCAAGATCGATGTCGTCGCGCCGGCCACGGCGCTGCGGTCGCGCAATGCCGCGATCGAACTGTCAGGTGTCGACCCCTCCTGGAGGAATCCGGGTTCACGATCGTGGACGGTCTCTATCTACCCACAGCGTCAGCCGACGGTGACATCGCCGCCAAGCTGCGGATCCCCGCTCAGTTCCTCCGTCGGCTCCGCATCGAACGCCCCGACCTTTACGACAGCAACGTCAACGGACTCCTGCACGGGAAGACCCGCCGCGGGCGCGATGGACGTTCGACCGTCCTTCACCCCTCTGATGAGCGGAAGTTCCTCCTCCGGATGTTCCGCGGCCACGGCGGCGGTGACGGCGTTCTCCGTGCGTTGCTTTCCGACAGCTACGGTCTCATCGACCACCTGGACGTTCTTCTTGCCGTCCTTGACGGAATCCGACAAGCCGATGTGGACGTCAGCATCCGGTCATGCGATCTCACCGAGTCGTCGATGCGCGCCAAGGTGTTCTCGCCGAGCGTCTCGGCCCTCGCACCACGTTTCCTGAACGGCTACCGCAATCCGTTCGCCAATCCGGCGCTGGAGGCCGAGCGGCGCAGGGTATCTACCGCACTTGAGCACTGGCATCAGGACACTCACGCCGAAGGCGGCTACGCCCCAGGAGACGAGCCGGTTGTCTTCGCCGGGTTCCGCGTCGCCAACTCCGAGACCGGGGACGGTGCCGTCACCCTCAAGCCTGAGCTGCTGATCCAGGTCTGCAGCAACGGTCTGACCCTGCCTGCGCTCGCCATCCGCAAAGTCCATATGGGGTCCAAGCTGGAACAGGGTGCTGTGTCCTGGTCACTGGATACCCAACGCAGGCACCTGTCGCTGATCACCGCACAGGCCCGAGACGCAGTCGCTCGATGGCTGTCACCGGAGTTTCTCGCCGAGCAGGTCGATGAACTCGAGCAGCAAGCAGGGGCACCGGTGACCGAACCGGACAAGACGATCAGAGCAATCGCGCAGTCACTGAAGTTCAGCGACGCTGAGCGTGAAGGCATTCTCCGGCATTTCACCGCCGGCGGTCAGCTGAGCGCGGCCGGAGTCGCCCACGCAGTCACCAGCTACAGCCAGACCGTCGCCGACGCCGACCGGGCCGACGCACTCGACGACCTGGCCCTCAAAGCGATGGCCGCTTGTGCCAACGCGTGACCGGCAGTGGCCCACCCGTACCCGCCTGGTGGGCCACTACGAACAGCTACGGAAAGACTCCCGACGGCCGTTGCACCGTGCCACGAGACGGACACAGGCGCGTTGACCCGGACGCGAGAACGAGGGAAGGAGAGGACATCGTGACTCGTCGATGGTCTCAGCATCTCCAGCGAACCGCCGTGCGGAAGCTCATCGCCATGGCATGCGCGGTCGCAGCCGCTGGTGCACGACCAGCGCAGACATACCCAGCCAGCTACCGTCCGGCGGAGTACGTCGACGACGACGCCTTCGCAGCCGTCGGCGCCGAACGGCAGCATCGATGGGACTACACCCCCGAAGGAAACGAGTTTGACAACAACTTGCGGGCAGCATGGGCCGCCGTCGCCGTCCAAGCTCACGCGTTGGCCACGGGCGAAGCATGCACCAAGCACGCAACGCAGGACCTGGTCGGCAACATCCTGCATTGGTGCGTCCACACTGGACTACCCCCCGCAGTGATCTTGGGTAACGCAATCGAGAACTTCCACTCCGAGCTCCGCGGGCACAGCTGACGCTGCGACAGGAGCCGGGCTTGCCCCGCGGCGGTGAGCGAGCGCATCCTGCCATGCTGGGATGGAGGCGTCCAGCACAAAGACGCTGGACACTCCCATCCCAGCATGGCCCTTGTGTGTGCGCCCACCGCCCGATGGGCAACCCCAACAGAAGGAAAATCTCGTGGGATTCACACACGTGCACCTCGATGGCATGCCGCCACGCAACTCTGCCGAGTACCGCAAGGTGGCACTGCGGCTGGTGAACGACGCGACCGAAAACGGATCCGGTTCGGACGCCTCGTTGGCTGCCATTGTGTTCATGCTCGAAGCCGTGATGCTGCGCTTCGACGCGGAGGACAGCTCTTCAGGAGCGCAGGCGTCGACCACCAGCTCCGTTCATCGCCTTTACCCCACCACGATTCGCATCTTCCACAACATCACCATGGATGGCGTCGCGACGTATCGCTCCGGGCACAGGCTTATCGAGGTGTACGCCTTCGACGAGCCGACCTTGCGAGGGGAGACAGACCGCGCCCTGGCGGATCGAGCACTCACCCCGTTCAGCACGGCGTACGACTCCACCCACGCCGGCGGCGTGGATCACCGTGCGGTTGAGTACTTCCAGAAGGGCAACCGCGCCCTGTCGATCAGCGACGTGATCGCGATCGACGGCCGCTACTACGCCCGTGGAAGCTCCGACTGGGATCGCATCGAGCCGCCAGCCCTGGGGCTCATGCCGCGGAGAACGGTCCCGATGACCGGCGGGAGCTTCGCCGGATTCTTCGACGAGAGTCCCTCACCGGACGACGTGCCGTTCTGATCCGCCAGGAGGTCCGCCGGGCTGCGCGAGCTCGGCGGAGCTCACCGCAGCAGCGCCGCGCACCGCTACCCCACCGTGCCAGTTGCGAAGGCCCATCCCGCGGTGCCTGCCGGGTATCACTGGCGGTCTCAGACCAGCCATCGATGCGGCAATGACCGACAGAGCAAATCCTAGACCGAGCCGGTCGGCGCCGGTTCTGTTGCGTCCTTATACCACTCCAGATTTACGTCCTTGCCCAGCCGTTGTCACGTCTCAGGAGAACCGATGGAAGACTTCGACTCCGACATGTTTCGTCTATCCACCCCGTCCGACATGCTGGCCGCAGTCCCGCACATACTGGGGTTCTATCCGACTGATTCACTGGTATTGCTGGTGTTTCGTACCGTGGAGTCTACGCTGCACTTTGGCCACGCACTGCGCTTCGATCTGCCGTGTTCGGCGCATTCCCGAGAGTTTGCCGAGCTTCTGCCAACAGGACCTCTCGCACCGGAGGACACCGCGGCCGTCTTCGCGATCGTCGTCACAGACAAGCCTGAAGTCCAATCCTGCGAAAGCCACCATGAATACCCAGGAAGTGTCCATGTGTCCACTGCAGACCTTGGAAAGCTTCCACATTCCGCGCTAGCTGCAGTTCTCTGCGAATCACTGCAGCAGTGCGGGATCGCAGTCGAGGAGGCGCTATGGACGCCCGAAATTCGGGCGGAGGCACCATGGAAGTGCTACCGCGACCAGGACCACTTCGGGACGGTCGCGGACCCGATGTCATCCCCGTTGGGCGCAGCGCTAGCCGTTCACGGATCTGTGACCTTCAGCAGCAGGGATGAGATGCGGGAACTCGTCGCGCCTGAATCGGACGAGGCGGTGGCCAGTTGGTCGGCCAAACTCGATCTCCTCCATCAAGAGGCTGCGAACGATGACGCACACGATTTGCTCACTCGCAACTTGCAGGTCGTGCTCGACGCCATCAACCGCATCGACAACGGCGGGGAGTTGAGTGACGACGATCTGGTACGCGTGTTGTTCGCTGTATCCGACAAGAAAATACGTGACGTCTCCCTTGGCACAGCACTGGGTGACACCGCCCGGTCCGCCGAGAGGCTCTGGCTTTCTCTCGTGCGAAAAGCCCCTGTCCCGGAGTGTGCCGATGTCGCCGCACTGCTTGCGTACTCCGCCTACATGCTCGGTAACGGCACGCTCGCCGTGATCGCATTGGAACGCGCCATTCAGAGCGATCCCGACCACATTCTGGGAAGATTGCTAGCGCTCGCCATTTTCTCAGGTATCTCGCGAACCGAACTCGCAGAGATGGTCCGTGGATAAGCCCATGCTAGCCCGGTAGTTCCGCGGAAAGGGCATGCCCGGTGCCAGCCACGCAGGTAGCCGGTGGAACAGCAGCTTTCCGCCCTAACACGGGAAGCCCGTCCGCTCCTACTCAGCCAGCAAGGTAGGAGCGGACGGTGGCGGGGAGTCCCGGGGCTGTCGATCTGCCTAAAGGCCATCAGTCCGAGCCAGCTGACGCAAGGGCGCCTGCGGCGTCGCTTCGCGATGCGCTGCGCGCACCCCTGCACCAGCAGGCACGAACTGATCAGCACGGCGCAGATCGACAGCCCCTCGAGCACTCCCCGGTCAGGAACCGGAGAGCGGAGGGGAGTCGGCGAACCGATCATCCAACTCTCAGCAGGAGGTCATCATGGCCGGCGAAACCGTCATCACCGTCCTGGGCAACTTGACCGCGGACCCGGAGATGCGCTTCACGCCCTCCGGTGCGGCGGTCGCGAACTTCACGGTCGCGTCCACGCCCCGGACCTTCGACCGGCAGACCGGCGAGTGGAAGGACGGCGCCGTCATGTTCCTGCGCTGCAGCATCTGGCGGCAGGCCGCGGAAAACGTGGCGGAGTCCCTCACCAAGGGGACGCGCGTGATCGTGCAGGGCAGGCTGCGGCAGCGTTCCTTCGAGACGAAGGAAGGCGAAAAGCGCACCGTCGTCGAGCTCGAGGTCGACGAGATCGGGCCGTCCCTGCGCTTCGCGACCGCCAGCGTCAACAAGGCCAAGCGCGGCACGGCCAGCCCCAGCGACGACCCGTGGTCCGGCACGGCATCCGACAACGCCGGTCTCAACGGCGAAGACGCCATGGCCCCGGTTCCGTTCTGATCAGGCGGCCCAGCTTCGGGGACGACGGTCGCACGCACCGTCGTCCCCGAAGGACGCCTCCGGCGACGGCCGCGCCCTGCTGGAGAAGAAAGGGGTGCCGGTCTGCGCGCTGACCACCCTGTGATCCAGCGTCCCGACGGACATGTCAGCCGTTCGTACTCTCGCATCATCCGCAATGAGAGGAATAGAAGTGGACGTTTACGACATCGTTCCGGATATCTCCATTGATTACAGCAATTGGGCGCAGAGTGAGCGTGATGTAATCACACCCGCGCTGGTTGCCGCCGGATATAAAGTCGGTGAATGGTACACCGCCGACGGTGATTCGTTTGGTCCGTTGTGCCGCGCAGCGAGCGCCACGAGTCCGGATGGCAAGTCAGTGACCGTCTTCTACGGTTGATCATTGAACGGGGACCCGGAGCTGCGCTTCACGCCCTCCGGGCCGACGGTCGCGAACTTCACCGTCGCGTCCACGCCCCGGACCTTCGACCGGCAGACCGGC
Organism: Saccharopolyspora sp. NPDC045941; assembly: GCF_056431445.1. Classification (NCBI taxonomy): domain Bacteria; kingdom Bacillati; phylum Actinomycetota; class Actinomycetes; order Pseudonocardiales; family Pseudonocardiaceae; genus Saccharopolyspora; species Saccharopolyspora sp. NPDC045941. Next base: position 84,287 of record NZ_JBWKKU010000027.1, on the reverse strand, counting down.
GAGTGGAAGGACGGCGCCGCCCTGTTCCTGCGCTGCAGCATCTGGCTTCAGGCCGGGGAAAACGTGGCGGAATCCCTCACCAGGCGAAGGCGCCATGGCCCTGGTTCCGTTCTGATCCCGGCGGCCCAGCTTCGGGGGACGACGGTCACACACCGTCGTCCCCCGAAGCCCACTTTTCGAGTCTGATCGCGTTTCTGTCAATGCCATTCAGCACACAGTGCCGCGAGCCATCCCACGCCGCGGCGCGGCGGCTGAACTGAACTTTCTGGCCGAGCTGGGCGCGCACCACCGGCTGGTGCCCGCTGCCCGCTCACCCTGGCTAGGCATCGCTGTGGGAGCCGATGCCTAGCCAGGGCCTAGCTCTGCCGAACACCCGTTTTTAGCGGGAAATCGCGCTTCCTGCCTCTTCGAAGAGGCGGAAGGCACGCCGTCGTCTGGTGGCGTGCGGGAGAACAACAGTTGAGGAGAAGCACAATGCCCGAAGACAGCTTGCAGGCCGAGCAGGCGCAGCGAGAGGCGCGGCGGCAGGCGCAGGTCGAGCGGCAGCCCGACCGGGACACCCAGGACGCCAACAACATGGCGCTGCCCGCCGAAGAGCGGAACGCCGCACGCGAGCGCCGGAACAGCTGACCACCAACGCACCAGAGCTTTGGCTGCCCAAAGCTGAAGCGACGTAACGCAAAAGGTGAGGCCCTCCCCGATTGCACCGGGGAGGCCCTCACCGTCAGCATCCTCCCACACAACCGCCGCACGCCGCTCATGCGGTTCACCAGCTTCCGTTTCGATCACCGGCTCGGGCTCCTCGGCCGGGCGCTGCCCACTTCATCAGGTCTCGCACCGTGCTTTCGCCGTGCGAGCGGTCACGTCATCGTGACCGTGCCCATCGTGCGCGAGGAGCCCGAACGCCAATCGGAAGTATCAACCGAATCTGAAGGGAATCAGGCATGTCGGAGCTGAAGAAGGGCGCACGTATCACGGGCAAAGCGCGTGACGCGCTCGCCAGCGAGCTGCGAAAGAAGTACGAGAAGGGCGCCACTATTCGTGGTTTGGTCGAAGCGACCGGGCGGTCCTACGGGTTCGTGCACCGCGTGCTGAGCGAATCCGGCGTGAAGTTGCGCAGCCGCGGTGGCGCAACGCGATCGACGAAGAAGTGAGCCTGCGTCCCGCCCCACAACGGTGGGGCGGGACGTACCGATCCGCGATACCTCAGCCAGGTCGTGCTCCACAGATAAGTGGCTACCACCATCCGAATGAGAGACCCAACGAGATGACCGTTCCCTCTGCCATCCCGCCGATCGGCCAGCTGCTCGCCGAGATACCTGATGACGCCTTGATCTGGCTGCACACCGACGACGTGCTGCTCGATGTGGATCCCTCCATCCGCGCACGGATCGAGCGGCACACCCACGGCGTCCTCGGCGACCTACTGGGGATGCTCCGCTACGTCCAGGTCCTTGTGGACCTGCGTACCAGGATGGGCAGCCCAGAGAAGAGGCCCATCTACGTCGTGCTGCACAAGCCTACGAGCACCACGCTGCAGCTGGGGGAAGTCCGGGACCGGCTGGAGTACCTCGCCCACCACGGCGGCATCAACGACGTCAAGGTGTACGTGGTGGTCAACAACGAGCCCTTCGGTGAGCACGTATCCGACCGGGCACTCATCACCATCCTCCGCACCCTGGACGCACTGCCGGCCGAAGCCAGGGATTCAGTGCTGCGCCAGCTGAAGTCCGAGTACACCACCACCGACCGCGAGCAGTAGCACGAGCGCGCGGTGTTGCTCGCGTACCTGGCCGCCCGCCATGCCGGCGCTGCCGTGCGAACATCGGCGGAGCGTGGCCGCCGGATCTTTCGTGGCGACCGCGCTCCGACGCGGGACAGCCTTGCTGCGCACTCACCGCTCACGTCTCCTGACCACCCCCGCCCAGAACCGATGGAGCCTCGACCGAGTGTGTGCCGTCTTGATCGGGCTCGATCATGTTCGGACGCGGTTCTCCTGAACGCGAACGCGCCGGACTCGACTCAGCCACCTGCGTCGCTTCTTTCTGGCGTAAACCAGGCGCTGCGTGTGACGAGTCCGACGTCTCCTGCTGTTCTTCTTCAGCGTTGGCGGCCTTGCGGCCGACTGCGATCAAACGCCGTGCTTCCCGTTCACTCACGTGGAGCGTCTCTCCGACTTGTTCGACTGTTCGGTCGGCGCAGTGAATCACCCACGCGGCTGCGGCTTGCCGGTCCCGCGCCGCAGCAACCTTCGTTTCGGTGTTCGCCTTCAGCTCGTCGATCTTGCGTTGGAGTCGGCTGATCTTCTCGTCTCGATCGGATTCGGCTGCCTGGATCTCCGCCATGGCATGCGCGTACTCCACGAGCACTTCTTCGACTCGCTCTTCCCGCGCCAGATACGCGGCCCGCTGTGCGGCGTTGGCCTGTCGCAGTCGCTCCAGCTGCTGGCTGGCGTACGTGGAACGGCGGGGGCGCTGCCTGCGTCGGGTGGGCTCGGTCATGATGTCCCTTCCTTCTGACGGTGTCATCACGTCAGCCCCCACAATCCCGAAGGCTACCCGGCCACACGGAGCGACGTCCGCGCCGCGCAACACTCTCCCGCTGCCGCGTCCACATGTCTTCGGTGGCGTCACGGGGGGAATGGCATAACCGCCCGCTCGTGTCGTCGACTCCGCTTCGAGTGGATCAGACGCCCCGAACCGGGGACGGCCAGGAGGGAGCTGTGGCATGGGAAAGCGCATCATCATCACGGGATCACGCGGCTGGGATGAGCCGGCGAGCATCATGCTGGCGCTGGCATCAGAGTGGGACCCCGACGGCGTGCTCGTCTCCGGCGCCTGCCCTCGCGGAGCTGACGCGCTGTGCGAGGCGTGCTGGCGATCGTGGGGCGGACGCGTCGAGCGTCATCCCGCCGACCGGGCCTCCGGTCGCGGCGCCGGCTTCCGTCGCAACGCAGAGATGGTCGAGCTCGGCGCTGACGTCTGCCTGGCGTTCATCCGCGATGGTTCACGCGGCGCCAGTCATACCGCCGGGCTCGCAGCGCGGGCCGGCATCCCGGTGAAACGGATCCACGCCACCTCCGCACCGTCTATCGACGAGTTCCAGGGCGTCTTCCGCTTCCTGTCCAACTTCAGCCCGGACCCAGTCGTCGGCCGCGGCGACTTGCGCTATCCCTCCGCGGAGCACGCCTTCCACGGCGGCAAGACGAACGACCAACGACTACGGGAGCGGATCGCCGCCGCGCCGACCCCACGCGAAGCGAAGTGCCTCGGTCACGAGCTGTCCCTGTCTTCCCTCCAGGACTGGAACGCTCGGGGGCGCCACCTGGTCATGCCCGCGGTCCTCCAGGCGAAGTTCTCTGATCGGGAACTCGCCGCGCGGTTGCTCGCCACCGGCGATGCCGTCCTCATCGAGGGCAACCGGCACCACGACCAATTCTGGGGTGCCTGCGGTTGCCGGACCGACCGGTGCATCGGCCCGGGGCAGAACTGGCTGGGCCGCTACCTGATGGCCCTGCGCTCCGAGATGCGTGAGGAGTTGCTGTCGCCAGCCGCACGTGCGTGACGGGAGTTTGAGGTGCACGCCGCGGCAGATCCGCCGTCGTGGCGTGGCGGTGAGGGTGCTGACGGCGTGCCGAAGTCGGCGCGCCTGGTGTGTCGGCGCGGAAGCCCCGAAGGGCTTGCCACCGAAGTGGCCTGCCAAGACCGCGCCGACACCAGGCGTCCGTGTCGCTTGAGGTTCGCCGAGAACCTCGACACCCGGACGCCGGTGGTGAGTGTATCGCGGCGCCGGCGGCGTCCGGGTAGGAATCGGTGCACCGCGCCCAATCGGTCTTCGCTTCGTTCCGTACAGGGCTGCTGCCCAAGCTGAGTCGGTCTTGCAGCGTGCCGCTGACACAGCTGGATGGCCCTTCCGCTTTCTCTCTGCCGACGGCCGTCGGTCCTAGTCGTGCTGCCTGACGGCCACGGCCTGGTCAGCCGTCTGCCGGGTGGTCTTCAACTCTTCTCTTCCCGCTTGGGGCAGCGGAGTGTAGCCCTCCACTGGGCCGCGTCAAATCGCTGTCGAAAAAATTTTTGGACGGGGCCCCTACCCCATCCAAAATTTTTTTCGCCAAAGCGTGCGATTTGACCCGCCCCAGCTCCAGGCTGCGCTTCTTTTCGCCCCAACCGGAAAAAGAAGAGTTGGAAACGCTTTCCAAACCGGCCCATTTTCGCTGCCTCACGGCGACAATTTTTCAATCCGTCCGCCGGACAGAATACATCAAACATGCAGGTCAGAGCGTTGAAATATAGACTGGCAACTTTTAGACAAAAATGCCGAGTACCGAAATTAATCTTGTGAACTCACTAGTCTATAACTAAAATGGGAGTTGCAACACAGCCGGGAATGCCAAGCCTGGCTTCGCTTGAAAATTCGCCGATAGGGGTTTTCATGTCCCAGACGATTTCTGCTCCCGAAACTGTTTCTCATTTCGATTCCAACGTCGCTCGCGCGATCGCAGATCGCGACTGGAAAACCGCCCTTTCTCGTGCTGGCCAGCACGAGAAAAACGTCATGAACTGGTGCGTCCAGGAGACCGCCGGACGTACCCCCATCCCCGCGCTCGCACGCTTGCAATGGGGCGCGAAGCGCGCCCGCACCAGCGGTAACGACGTCGCACTTGAGATCATCACCGCTTTCATTCCCTGGGCAAACGAACGATGCGAGCTCAGCGCCCAAGAGCGCGAGCGCACCGCATACCGCCGCACCAGCCCGATTACGCGGCCGACGACGGCACGCACCGCCACCGCCGACGAACACGGAAACGCCGTGCAGGTTCGACGCGAGGACCGCAACGCGTCGCGCCAGCGCAAGCCGGGCACCTACGCCGCCCCGACCGTCGATTCCCCCGACGACCGCGAGCGAGACAAACCGATCACCTGCAATATCGACTACGACCGCGCCGCGCTTCCGTGCCACGGCTGGCCCTGCCTGGAATGCAACACCGAGCGCAGCATCACCGACCGCCGCACCCCTGACGGACTGTGCGGAGAGTGCCGCGAACACCAGCGCTCCGGATTGCCCGAACCCGCATCGTGGCCCGAACTCCAGACCGCGACCGAGCACGCGCGCCAAGCCATCGCCGCCGCCGAGGAAGCCCGCCGCGCCGCCCGCGCGGCCGCAGAGCGTGTCTCGGCCGAAATGATCGAGAACGCATGCGCCTACATCTGGGAACACCACGCACCAGCCGCCGCGCTTGACCGCATCGAGAAGCTTTGGCACGCCGCCGACACCACCCAGCGACGGGTGATCGCGGCATGGGTGAACCGCAGCGTCCCCGCCGAGCACATTGACGCGCGGGCCGCCGCGAAAAAGGCCAACGCGGAAACACCCGCTGCCGCCGAAGCCACACCCGCTGCACCGGCAGCCGCCCCAGAAGCGAACGACCGGAAAGCCGCCGAGAACAGCACCGCCGCCGTCGTCCGCAACACCGCCGCGAACGGCCGATCGCACAAGCGCCCCGCCGCCAAGAAAGCCCAGACCACGCCGAAGGCAACCACCACCCGCAAGGCCAAGGCCCGGAAAACCAAGCCCACCGCAAAAACTGACTCCACAGCCAAGACCACCGTCCAGGGCACCGCCCCGAAGTGCCAGCAGTGCGGCGGCGGCAACGCCCGGCCCCGCCTCCACCAGGAGCAAGAACACGTGTTGTGCCGCACCTGCCACGAGATTTTCAAGGAAAGCGACGCCGCGATTACGGAACGCGCCGCATAGCACCCGCCCTCCCCCCAGGGCCCCCGGTCTTGGGTTGACCGGGGGCCCTGTGCTGCCTACCGCCGACACCCGCACGCGTCGCCCTGCTACGCCGCCACGCCCACGCCGCCCGCGCACGTCACCTCGCCACGTCCGCCCCTGCTCACCACCGCGTCGCCTGCGCCGCGCCCCGTCCTCGCCAGCGCCGCCACGCCGCCCCTTGCACCACCCAGCCGCGCCACCCCTTTCACTGACACGAAGCACATCTTGCAGATCATCTGAAACCGGGAAGCCGCATCTCATCTGATGCAGCTTCGGTCGCGTTATTCGCGTCAAAACGCACGCTCTGTTCACCGCTTTCAACACGCCGTCGGCCATATTGGACACGGCGTCACACGCACCCCGGAATTGGCCGGTTTCATGCTGGAGGTGTGGTGATGGCGCTGCGGAAGATGACGCCGGGCGGGTACGAATACTTGACCGGGTCCGTCGGATGCGCCGATCACGACTTGCCTGGCGAGTCCATGGCCGACTACTACGTCAACCACGGGTATCCACCTGGTGAATGGATCGGTGAAGGCGCCGCTGAACTGGGGGTGGACGGCGAGGTCACCCAGGAACAGATGATGGCGTTGTTCGGAGAGGGGCGGCACCCGGACGCTGACCGGATCGAAGCGGAGCTGCTCGCCGGGGGAGCCAGCGTCGAAGCCGCACTTGCTGCGACCAAGCTCGGACGTCGGTTTCCCCAATACGGTGGCGAGGACGCGCTGCGCCGGCGCGTTGGCGAGGCGTACAAGCAGCACAACCGCGACCATGGCCGGCCGATCGGCGCTCCCTTGGATGCCGACACCCGCCAGGAGATCCGCGCACGCGTCTACTCCGAGGCGTTCGCCGCCGACCACGATGGCCGGGAACCGGTTGACGAGACTGAGTTGCGCCGCTGGATTTCCGAGCAGAAAAGGGCGCTGCGCAACGCGACCGCAGGCTACGAGTTGGTGTTCGCTCCTGACAAGAGTGTCTCGGCTGCGTGGGCGGTTGCTGATCCGGTGACCAGGGAATTGATCGCCGACGCACATCGGCAAGCAGTTCGGGATTCCATCGCGTTGTTCGAGGCCGAGGTCGCCTTCACTCGGTCTGGACGCCAAGGCGAAGCCCAGGTGGACGTCATCGGCGTCACCGGCGCGATGTTCGAGCATTGGGACTCGCGCGCCGGGGACCCGCACCTGCACACGCACGTGCCGGTTTCCACCAAGGTGAAGCGCGCGACGGATGGGCGTTGGACGTCGCTCGACGGTCGCACGATCTACGCAGCTGCGGTTGCCGTGAGCGAGTTCTACAACAGCCGCTACCGCGACCTGCTACGTGAACGGGGCGCGACGTTCGTCCTGCGGCCAGCCGAAGGAATCGACCTCACGCGCCCGGTGTGGCAGTTGGAGGGGATGCCCGACGAACTCATCAAAGCGTGGTCGCAGCGCGCCCAGCAGGTCGAGGCGGAACGCGCCCGAGGGATCGTGGAGTTCCGCCACCGCAACGGCCGCGAGCCGGATCCGAAGGAGCTGTTGGAGATTTCGCGCCGCGCGCAGTACGGCACGCGCAGGGCGAAAGGACCACCGCGAAGTCTGGCCGAGCACCAGTCCCGATGGCAGGCGTTCGCCGACTCGGTCATCGGCAAACAAGCGAGAGAGGCGCTCATCGGGCGCATCCTGCACGGCCGCAAGCAGAAGGCGACGGAGGTCGACGTCGCCGCGTTAGCGAGCGTGACGCGCCACGTCGTTTCGGAGAACCACGCCACCTTTAACCGTTGGAATCTCGAGGCCGAGGCGCACAGGCAATCCGCCGGACTGCACCTGTTTCCGCGTGACCGCGACGAGCTCGTGCAGCGCGTTGTCGAGACCATCATCGCCCAGGCCGACACCGTCAAGATCCAAGCACCATCGCTAGTTGAGGAGCCCGCGGCGCTGCGGCGGTCTTCGGGCGAGAGCGTGTTCGTCGAGCACAACTCCGCGCGCTACACGACCGAGCAGACCCTGCGCGAGGAGCAGGAAATGGTCGGCTTCGCACGACGCTACGGCGGCCACCGTCTGACGACCCACACCATCGCCGCCGCAGTTGCCGCATCCGCTGCACGGGATGTGGCGCTCAACGCCGGCCAGGAGCGCATGGTTACCGAGTTCGCCCGGTCCGGTCGCCGCCTGCAAGGTGCTCTCGACCCTGCCGGAACGGGCAAGACGACCGCTATGAGGGTGTTCGCCGCGGCGTGGCGTTCTGCAGGCGGACGAGTTTATGCTTTCGGCCCCAGTGCGAGGGCTGCCCAGGAGCTGGGCGAGTCCATCTCCGCGATCCCGCACACACTGCACCAGGTGCCCACTGCGTTGAAGCACGGTCTTGGCGAGAAGATGTTCGGTTTCGGCCCCGGTGACGTGCTCATCATCGATGAGTTCGCCATGGCGGGAACGCACACCTTGCACACCGTGGTCGACTGGGCCATCAGCCGCGGAGCCGATGTGCGCCTCATTGGTGACGATCACCAGCTCTCCGCGGTGGAAGCCGGCGGCTTTGCCCGTCTGCTCGCCCGTGATGTCGGCGTGGTGCGGCTGCATGAGGTGGTGCGGTTCAGCGACCCTGCGCAGGCCGCCGCGTCTCTACTGATCCGCGAAGGCAACCCCGACGGTTTGCGGTACTACCAGGAGCAGGGCTGGATCGCGTCCGGGTCGATCGAAACGATGCGGGATGCCGCGCACCGGGCGTGGCGCGCGGATCTCGATGCCGGGCTCGAAACGTTGCTGATCGTCCCCCGTACCGAGGATGTCGTCTGGCTGAACTTGCAGGCTCACGCCCAACGGGTCGAACGCGGCGATGTCGACACCACCCACGTCGCGCGCCTGCATGACGGAACCGTCGCGGGCCGTGGGGACTGGGTGGTCACCCGGGACAACCGACGTCGCTTCACAGTGCGCGGGGGCAAGGACTTCGTAAAGAACGGCGATACCTGGACCGTGCTCGAAGTGGCCGGCGACGGGTCGATGCACCTGCGTCACCGCGCTCACCAGGGTCGCATCACGGTGCCGGCCGACTATGTCGACCGGCACGTTGAGCTTGCTTACGTCGCCACCCTTAACCGCACTCAGGGGATGTCTGTCCGGGATTCCGCCCATACTGTGGTCACGCCGGAAACCACTCGTGAGCAGCTCTACCCCGGCATCACCCGCTCCATGGAGATGAATCGGATGTACGTGGTGACCAGTCACCACGTCGTCGATAGCCATCGCGAAACCCCACCCGAGGACGATCCGCTGGACGTGCTCACCGGGGTCTTGCGGCGCAGCGGGATAGAACTGTCGGCGACCGAAGCTCTGCGGGAGGCATTGGCCGAAGCCGAGTCGCTGTCGACGCTGGTGCAGTATCACGAGTACGCAGTCGACCTGGTCACCCACGAACGCTACGACCAACTCCTGCGAGACGTGCATCCCGCGGCTGCCGAGGCTGACGCGGCGCCCGCGCTACGGAAAGTGCTTCGCAAAGCCGAGACTGCAGGTTGGCAGGCAGAGCGGCTGTTGCCCGCGGTGGCCAACCAGAGCTCGCTCGCCGACGCTGATGACGTTGCAGCTGTGCTGATCTACCGCGTCGAGAAACACGTCAGCACGCATCAGCCGCCGGCGCGCGTGGCTGATCCCGCCGCGGGTGATGTGGAGCGCTGGCGCGCGCTGGTGACCGCAGCGGTCCCCGAGGTCGACCCGGGCGAGCAGCGGTGGGACATCGTGTGGCGCCACGCAGCCGGGGGACACCAGGGAGGGTTGGACAGTGACGTCGCTGTCGCCCGTGCAGCAGCACAGCTGGCGACCCGGCCGACGAATGATCCTATGGATGATCACAGGTTCGTGGCTCACGCCGTAGTCGCTGAGCTGGCTGTGCAACGTGCGGCGGGTGGAAGCAACCGGCCGGCGCTGCCCTGGCTGAGCCAGCACGTTCGCGCCGCTGTCGCCGGACACGACGAAGAGCTGCAGCTCTACCTGCGCAAGATGAACAGCGCCATCGGCGACCGCGTCGAAGAGCTCCGTGGCGCGGTCGAACGCCAGCGGCCGCGGTGGGCGAATCAGCTCGGGAAGCGCCCGGATTCCCCCGCACTCGCTGATCGGTGGGACCGTGCCGCGGCGTGGGCTGCCGCGTGGCGTGATACCCACAAGGTCACCAGTACCGATCCCACGAATCCGTTCGGGGATCGCCCTGAAGGCGACGGGTTTCAGGCGCGTGGTTGGGACGCGGTCGATACGGCGTGGCGGCGGGCCATTGCCACGTCGCCCGCCGACCGCGGCGGGAGCGGCCAACACCAGCAGTCCCTCGACGTGCTTCGACAAGACCTACGGAAAACCACCGAGCGGGCTGCTCCCGCTGAGGATCACGTCCACCGTCACGACGACGCTGCGGCCCAGAACCAGGAGCTCGATGCAGGCGAGGATGAGCACCTGGACAGCGGACTGCGCTACTGAACCGCAGACGAGATCACGCGAGATGAGTCCGGATATCGGCGACGGGACGCCCGACGTCAACGAGCGTGCTGGGGTCCGGCCCATCCCGCAAGAGGGACCCCGACCTTGGTGTGGGATACGAGCAACGACCAATGACCGGAGTCGGCCTGGGCTTTCCTGCGCCAAGTGTCGGTGATCGGCAGACCGATGTAGGCCGCGCCGTCGCCCTCGGGCCACGTCACGTCCACGGCGCCAGCATCGTCGCTCGGGATGCACCACGCGTGTTCGGTTCCCATCGAGCTCGGTGCGATCAACGCGAAGCCTTCCGCGTACGTCAGGTCCGGGTCAGCATCGGCTTGGTGGGACGCGTTCTGCCAGCACTTCGAGGGCTCTGCCTGCACTGTCGTGGGATAGTGCGTCGAGCTCTCCCAAAGTGTCAGTGGCCAGTTCAGGTTCCCCGCTGGCGGCCACTTAGCGGGGAGCTATCTGGCCGTGGCGTGATCACGGTACGTGACGACGTGTGGAACACGGCGAGGTTCTGGCGTTCGTCAGTCCCAGTAGTTGAAGAGTGCTTCGCCGAGGTTGCCGGGCCGCCAGTACTTGATGTCGCTCAACAGGACATCAGGCCAGGCTGAGGCATCGACCGGGCCGTTCAGCTCGGACGGGGTGAGCACCTGAAACCCAGACAGCTCTGCCAGGACAGCCGTTAGCGCAGGAGCGTCTACAAACGTCAGCGGGCCTGACTCCAAGTGGATGGTTCGGGGCTCTGCGACGGCCAGTATCGCCGAGTCGCGCGTGCAGGCCACGACGACCGTGTGATCGTGGTAAGCGATGAGCCCCTGGTGGAAGTTGGGTGTCACGCCGTCGGTGAGGCGGAACTCGAGCACCTTGCCGCCGGTGCGACGGGCAGCTGTGTAACAGGCATGCCGGAAGTTGCGGAAGTCCGTCATCCGGTGAAGATATCCGCTTCCCGCATTGCTGTCGGTTGCCACGACCCGATGGGTCGACCGAAGCCGGAACTGTCACGGTGCGTACAAATGACCGCGAGTGGGGAGCGTATCTGGCCGCAGCAACTGGCCGTCCACGGGGAATTCCTGCTGGCCGCTGTCACCCAAAGCCTTCCTTCTGCGAGCAACAGCTCCGGGAACGACCGGAAGCGCCAAGTCCCGGAACTTGCAGATGACTGTCTCGCGTAGAGATCAGCCATATGCTCGAGAAAAGCAATGAGCTGCTGCGCTCCCGCTCCGCTCACGACGCCGCACCCTTTCGCCGGAAAACACGGGAAATCGCAGCTGGCATGGAGTGAGCCGGTCACGACTCCGGCTGACGAGAACCACCGCTGGGAGCATTCGGGTGAGGGCGCGTCGTGCGTTCCTGGAACCGGCAGCTATCCACGACGCGCAGCCGGTGCCGCATTCTGCCGATGACCTTCTGGGTTCGGAGGTTGGTGGCTGACGTGTGCCACTCGACGTCCCGCGTCTCGCGCGAGACCCGCGTGCAGGTCACGGTGATCTCCACGAGATCGCCTGGCCACGCTGGCGCGCAGTGGGTGAGTGCGAACTCCACGCCCACCGCGCTTTCATGCGGATCCAGATGCGGGTGGACAACCTGCCAGCACGCGGTCTCCAGCAATGCCACCAGATAACCCGAGGCGAGGACCGTCTCGCCCCGTTCGAGGAGTGTGCCAGGAAGAATGTGGGGGACGGTGAGCTCCTGCTCAATCAGGCGATGAACGGTGTGCGTCGCCCCGGTGATCAGCCCAGGTTTCATGCCAAGTCTCCTTCTCCGAGGAACCACAGCTGACGCAGACCGCCGCGCGTTGCCGAAGAGCACGTGCGGGCGAGTTCATACAGCTGCGGGTCATCCTCCAGCTGAACGAACCGCACGAAGACCGGCGGGCGCTCTCCGGTGGCGAGGACTGCCAGGTGGCCCCATGCTTCGTCCACGTCCCACACGAGGACCCACAGTCGCGCGCTGCGGCTCACTGTTCGACGCATCGCGCGCCTCCTTTCTCCCGTTAGTGGCCGTAGTCGTAGCGATAGCCTTCGGAGTCGTCGTCTCGGTACAGCTCGTCGATCCGCTCTTCTTCCCGCCGGCGCTCGTCGTCGAGGTGTCGTTGATCGTCGGCTCGGCGTTCGGCGGCGCGCCGCTCTTCGTCGTCGAATCTCTCCCAGGGAGCTGGGTGCATGGGACAACTCCTTTCCTCGGGTAGTCAGTAGCTCAGGCCGTCGTCGAGATCGGTGTGGAGGTCGTCGTCGTGGAGGTCGGCCTCGCCGGCGAGGATCGCTGCGACCGGGTCGTGCTCCGGCGCACCACGCAGATAGCCCCGGAGTACCTCTCGATCGGGGTCGTCTTCCTCGGCGGTGGCTGGTTCTGGGGTGGCGGCGGTGGCGGTGATCGGGTCGACGTCGGCGTCGGTCAGCAGCGCGTCCCACAGCGTGGTGAGCTGGTCGCGCGATTCGGGTGTGGGCATGGTGCCTCCCGGTCATGGTCAGCCTGCCTTGGTTTCGGTGTGTTCGGCTGCGGTAAACCGGTCCGTTCGGGCGTCGGCGCCTGCTTGGCGGTGATCGCCGTCCAGGCACGACGGGTGAGTCCAGTCGCGGACCATGCGGTCGATCGCGCCGGGCCTCCAGTGGTGATGCCATGACTGGGCGTCGCGCGGGTGCGCACTGCGGCCGAGGTTGGCTGCCCGCCAGGCAGCAGCCAGCGTCGCGATTTCCGTCGCCAGGCCCGGGTGTTGCTCCCAGCATTCGGGGATCCGTTGCGCGCGACCACCGACGTAGGTCAGGTTGTAGAACTCGATGAACGCTCGCACGTTGGTGCGGGTGTCGTTCGTCGTCGCAGGCGGTGGGAACCACACCCATGGTGCGGGTTCGCTGCGTTTCCGCGTCTCTTCCTGCATCACCTCGCCGAAGGCGCGTTCCAGGTCCTCCACTTTGGTTTCGGTGGCGCGGAGGCGTTGGATGACTTCGGTGAGGATCGCGTGCAGCTCGTCCTGGTGGTCATGCGTCGTGTCGTCTGGATTCCGGGCCTGAGGTTCGGGGATCTCCTCGTCAGTCACGCGTTGCTCACCTCCCGGATTGGGCTTCCGTCAGCTCGGACCGCGGCCGATCCCGAGCGCACGGTGGCGATGTCTGCTTTGATCGTTTTCCAGTCGCGGCGCTGCGTGACGTCGATCAGGCGTGCTTCCAGCGGCCGTAGATGGCGGTGGATGAGCAGGACCCGTTCGCGGCGCATCATGCGGACCGCGCCAGGCCGGTAGACGGGAGCGTCTTCAGTGGACAGGCTCGCGCGGCCGACGGTGAGGGCTCCGTCCGCGTGCTGCTGATAGCGGAGCCGCTCGTGGTGTCCAGCGAGGACTGAGATCCATTCGAGGGTGCGCTGGTCCTTCAGGCCGCTATAGATAGTCAGGGCGGTGGTGTTGTCGATGAGCTGCCGGGCGCCGAGCTGGTCGTACGCCTCTTCCAGCTGCGCGATGGACTGTGCGGCCCAGTGCACCAGCACACCGCGGCCCGCGGAGTCAGCCAAGATCTTCGGAAGCCTCGGCACGGGCGTGGCGGTAGGAAGTTCGTCGAGCATCGCGGACACCGGGGGCTCGAGTCGGTTGTGCTCGGTGTGGAGTGCCATGTCCTGGGCTGTGGTCAGCCAGAGGTCGGCCAGCGCGGTCAGGATCGGTGCCGCCAATGCGGCTTGCTCCCGGCTCGCGATCAGGTAGAGGGTGCCTCGCGCGCGGATGAACGCCTGCACGTCGAACTCCTCGCCCGGTGGTGGGGAACACAGCTCCCGGAGGTTCGGTTGCATGAGCGGCTCGAGTGCTCTGCGCACCGACAGCCACACCGCGTCGCTGGTCTCGGCGACCATCGTGATCTCTTGGCGGAGGTTCTTCGCCAGCTCGGGGGCGTAGGGCATGAGGAGTTGGACCGGTTCGGGCGCGCGCGTGATGGACCAGTCAACAAGGGCCTCCACTCCACGCCGGGCGTGCGCGGCGGCCAGCAGGTATGCCTGCAGCACCACCTTCGCGCGGCCGCGGAACACTTTGTCGTTCCCGCTGACTCCCTGTAGGTCGGTGGAGGACGCTCCGACCATCGCCTCAGCGCGACGCCACGCCACGTCGGGGTCGGTGCATCCTGTGACAGGTGACCACTGGAGTTTCGCCGGCCACCTCACCGACCCGGTGATGTCGAATACCAGGACCGGCCCTCCCACGTCACGAATCCGGGACAGTGCCGAGAACTCGAACAGATCGGGCTTTGTGGTGGAACACAACAACGCCCCGCTCGCGGCCATGACCTTGTGCACCAGGTCGCCTCGGCTTTTGCTGGACTGCGTCGGCGCGACCGCCCCGGTGGGGTTCTCCAACGGCAGCCATAACGGACGCCCGTGGGGACCGCGGTGGCTCGGGACTGCGACGTGCTCGATCGGTGCCTGCTGCCGCTCCTGCCAGGTCATGCTCGGTCGCGTCCACTTCGCCGTGCGCCGCGCCGCGCTGCGTGACAGCTCGCGCCGGATATCAGCGCGGCTGGCGTGCCCCGAGGGCATCGGGGCGAACAGCCGCCACACGATTCGGCTGACCGCGGCGATCGCAACGGCGATCACCGCGGCGCCGCTCGCGGTGATGGCCCAGTAGGTTCCGGCGCGCCCCGCCAGCACCGGACCCCAGGGTGCCGGGACCGCGTCCTCGAGGTGCCCAGGGTGAGCGAGGATCGCCATCGCCGTGGTGAGCCACGTTCCGACCGGCGGCAGCTGCCATGGGCCTCCACATGCGGCGGTGGCCACGACGGCGCCGACGGTCAGCACGGCCGCGGCACCGAGAATGGCTCCGACGAGAGCGAGCATCACGGCCATCAGCGCGAAATCACGCCGCGCCATGGGAGAAATGACAGCTCCGGTTCGACTACTACTCATGTCCGCGGTTCTCCCTTCAATACCAGGGGTGGTGCGGGAATGACCGGGTGTGCAGGCCGGCGGATCGACACGATTTCCCCGGCCCAGGCGCGCACGTTCTCCAGGACGACGCCCTTGGTCTCGTCGTAGGCGTTCACGAGGAGTCCGCCGCCGATATAGACGCCGACGTGCCGAGGATTCGAGGGGCTGCCGAGGCTTCCCGGGATGAACAGCAGATCTCCTGGCTGCACGGCGGCGAGACTGGGCACCGCGGTTCCGGCCGTGACCTGGGTCGTGGTGCCGGCGGGAATCGGCACCCCTGCCGCAGCCCACGACGCCTGCGTCAGCCCGGAGCAGTCGTACGCTGCGGGCCCTTTCGCGCCCCACACGTATGGTTTTCCCACCTGTGCCAGGGCAAAGCTCACCACGGTCCGCTGTCGTGGGTCTGCGGGGAGTGTGAAGCCGGGGGGAAGCTGGGCCGGGTCGAGGGGGATGTTCGAGGCGCCTTGGTCCGGGCACCCCGTCACGACAGGCGAGAACCCGGCCTGTTGTGCCCCTGGCGACGGCCCTCCTGGTGGTGGGTTGTCCGGTCCGGTCCAGAACCGGTCGACCAGTGCGGTGGCCTGAGCCTCGCGCTTGCCGTAACGGTCGGGGAACGCGCTGCGCTGAACCCGCTGCGCCGCCGCACCAAGATCATTCCAGTCGTCATCGCGGACCAGCCTGTCCAGGAACGCCCCGGTGGCGTAGGTGGGATTGGTGACCTCCGCCGGGCTTCCCCAGCCCATGCTCGGGCGCTGCTGGAAGAGACCCAGCGAATCGCGGTCTCCATAATGGACGTTCTCCAGATCTGATTCGACGATCGCCGTCGCGACCGCGATCACCGCCGCGCGCCGGGGCAAGCCGCGAGCGGCGGTGGTCGCGACGATCGTGTGCGCGTTGGTCATCTGCTCGTCCGACCACGTTCGGTCGCCCAACTGCTGCTGGCCGCCGCCAACGCCGCCCGTCCTGGTGCAACCGCTGGTACCGCCGCCGGAGAGCGCCGTGCCGAGCACGAGTCCGACTGCGACGATCGGCGCGGCCAGCAGGTACAGCGCGGCGGCCACGGCGGGAACGACGATGCTGCGCTTCACCGGTCACCGCCGGCCCCGCCGCAGCTGCGCGTTGGTGTCGAACAGGCGTCTCTCCACGCGCGACAGCACCGTCTGCACCTTGAAGCCGGGCCGGTTCTCCAACTTCCACAGTGCTCGGCCGCGTCGTTCCATCGCCCACCTGGTGATCTGCCGGTGCTCCTCCTCCCCCAGCCCCAGGGCGTCGGCGAGCTCGGCGGCGACGTGGGTTGACTGGCCGGCGAGGATTCTGGTGCTGCACAGGGCCATCAGCTCTCGGGCGATGGCGGCCTCCTGGCTTCCCGCGGCCCCTACGGTCAGCAGATCGGACGGCTTGTGCAGGACGAGGATTTGGATCTGCTTCTCGCGTCGGGAGAGCCGGATGTCGGAGTCGACGGCCTGCACCGCTTTGAGGCCCAGTCGCATCTGCCGCCAGACTTCGTCGCGGATCACGATCCGGATATCGCCGTCTGGCTGCATTTCTGTCGCCGTCGCCGACCACGAGCCCAAGACGGTCAGTGCGACCCCGACCGCTTGATCTCCCCGGGCTTTCAGCCGTGAGAGATCCATTGTCTGGATCGGCGCGTCCCAGTCGAGCCGGATGGTCGTCGGCGCGTCGAACAATCCGGCCAGCGGGCCGCTGATCAGGTTGCCGAGGGTGTCGGTGATCCCGCGCAGATGGTCCAAAAATTGACGTTCTGAGCCGAATCGTGTGTCGCGCCACAGCTGCTCGTCCGGCTGCGCGAGCTGCGCGTGCACATCGGGGATCGTCACCGGTGTGAGGGTCGTGTAGCCGTCTCGGACGCCGGTCAGGCGTCGCAGGATCGCGGCCAGCACCATTTCGTCGGTCTGGTCGACGCGGTGTCCCTGCGCTTCGGCCAGCGCGGTCAGCAGCTGGACCCACCGGCCCAGCAACCCAGTGACTTCCTCGCGCTGCTGGGCTGCGGTGAAGTCGTCCCACCGGCTCGCTAACGGACCGAGATCCAGTGCATTCACCCGGGCCGTCATTCCACTGCCGAGGATGATCGGTTCGCATCCCAACGCCCGCGCCACGGGACTGTATTCGCCTTTGACGTCGCCGCTGACGAGGCTGCGGACGCCGAACAGCATCATGCGCAGCATGAATGCCACAACCGTCGACGATTTCCCCTGGCCGGGTTCACCAAACACGATCAGGTTGGGGTTGGCGACTAAGGATCGCAGCACCCATTCGATGGGCGAGCAATAGAACGACCCGCCGGAGAGCGTGTCGTAGCCAATGCGCGCGCCTGCCACCGGGACTCCGTGTGACACCAGGAACGGCCATACACCGCCGACTTCGCTGGTGGTGCCGCGGTAGACCGTCAGGGGCGCCGGTACAGGCGACCAGCCTGCGCCAGGCCTCGCGCGACCGCGTCGCGGCGCGACCGCGCGGTTGAGCCGCTTCCGCCGCCGAGAACTCCGCTCCGGCTCCGTGACGTGCCGTTGAGAGGACGCCAGAGGCGTTCCGCCGAACGTACCCAGCAGCTCGGCGACGGTCCGCTCTTGCCCTTCCGTTCTCCTCATAGCAGCCCCTCTCGCACACGGGGCAGGCCCACGCCCACCGGCACGCACGCAGCGACGAAACCGGAATCCTGAGCGAGCTCCAGACGTAGCAGCCGGAACCGGCCGGCGATGTCGCTTTCCATCCGCGCGGCGTGGTCCTCAATGGACTCATTCGACGGAACGGTGATCGAGGCGCACACGGCGTAGCGCACCAGCGCGTGTCCGGCGTCAACCGCCTGTTCCTGGGCGCCTGCCGTCCTGGCCAACCGTGAATCCGTGGCGGTCCGCACGAAACCGCGCCGGGCCTTGAGCTCGTGTGCCAGTCCGGCCGCGAACCGCTGCCGCCGTACGTCCCGGCTTGCCGCGGCCTGGGGCAGGATCTCGTAGTGAATGGCCAGGGTCCGCCTCTCACCCGGCGACCGAGTCACCAGAAGCGGACCCAACGAGCCGAAGGTGGTGCCGGTGGGTGGCATCAGCACGCTGTAGGACACTGACGTCGACCCGTCGTGGTGGTACGCCCGGCGATCCGGCGACGGTGCCTGGGTGGCACCGGCGGCAGCCAGCGGCAAGCCCCGGTCGTCACCGGCGGTGCCTGTCAGCCGAGCGGCGGTCAGCACGGACGCGGCCTGCGGGGCAAAGGAGGTGCGGATCGCCTCGGCCATGTCGGCACCGGTGAGCCATTGCACGCTGCTCGCCCCGAGGCTTCGCAGCGGGTCTTCGATGCCATCGAGTGCGCGATAGAGGACCGCGGCACGTCCGTCGACTCCTCCGCCTGCGGCGCGCGCTGGCCGGCGCAAGGCGTCCTCCGCTGCGGACACGGTGACGTATACCTCGTGGCGCACACTGGCTCCGCCGACGATCCGGGACAAATCGTCCGTGGCAGCGATCGCCAGCTCGGGTGCGTCCGGTGCTTGGTGGCGGTCTCGGTAGATCGCGTCCTCGGTGCCGTCATCAGGCACGCTGCGCACAACGACCGAGACCCGGTCGATGACGCCGCGCTGCCCGAGTGACCGCAGCATTGTCCCCAGCCTGCTGGCCAGCATCTCCCGCACTTCAGCCGAGGTCAGCCCCACGCCGGTGTGCACCAGCCGGGCTGTGGCACCCCAACGGCCATCAGCCGTGTCGTGGAGCAGGCACACCCGGCGGCCGCGATACGGTGGTCCGTCGGGCATCGTGATCCGCGACAGGACTCCAGGCAGATCCGGCTCTTTGGGGCTCACAGGCAAGCCTGCGGCGGCGCGCGATTGCCATCGCGACCATCCGAAAGCGACACCGACTTGGTGGAGCACCCAGTCCACGAGCCACCGGGCTGCTGGCCGGCCTCGGACCGGCACGATCACCAGTGCGGCCAGAGCTCCGCACACCAGGGCCAGGACCAGCACGGTCCACCAACGGCCCGCAGAGATGGCCCAGACCACCGGCACGGCCAGCACAGCCACTGCGATCGCTCGCGGTCCGGTCAGGCCGAAGATCCATCCTGTGGACTCTCGGCGGAATCCCCGATACACCCGCGTGGTCGTCATTCCGTCTCCTCCGCATCTGGACCTGGCCGCTCGTCATCGAGATCGCCGTCGTGTTCAGGAGCCCGATCGCCGTCGTCGGCCGGTGGGGGCTGCCAACGCTGGTGGAGGCGCTGCTGCATGCGCGTGCCGAAGGAGCCGTCGCCAGTCCCGGCTGCGGGCTCGCCGCCATCGCCGCCGGCTGTGCCCGGCCTCGCGGGCCCGTCGGGAGGCGACGCGTCTTGAACCGGGGCCTGGCCATCGGGTTCGGGGAGATCACCGCCGTCGGCGGTGGGGGGCTGCCAGCGGTCGTGCAGGCGCCGTTGCATACGGGCGCCGAACGTGCCGCCACCGTCGGCTGCGTCGACTGCGTCGGCTGCGTCGGCGCTCCCGGAGGGTTCCGGTGACGGGGGCGCGTCGTGCGGGGGCTGCTCATCGGTTCCGGGGACAGCGCCGTTGTCCTCTGGCGTGGGGTGGTCGTGGGGGCGTTGCTCTATGCGCGCACTGGTCGCGTCGTCGCTCCCGGGTGTGCGCCCGCCGCCGTCACTGCCGTCGCTGCTCGGCCCCACGGGCTCGTCGGGAGGCGACGCGTCCTGAGCCGGGAGGTGACCACCGTCGACGGCAGAGTCAGGGGCTCCGCTGTGCTGTTCATGGGACGGGGCCTGGGTGGAGGAGTCCACGTCGTCGGTGTCGTCCGAGGAGCTTGCTTCGGCGGCGGCGGCCGCTGCCGCGGCGCCACCGGAGGCCGCGCCGGCGGCGGCCGCACCGTTCTGTGCCACCTCGCCAGCTGCCTCATCAACGTTCTCGGCGGTCTGCTCTGAACGCGGCGCTGGCTCGCCGGCTTGGGCCTGCTCGAACCGGCCTGTGTGAGCGGACTCGACGTCATCAGCGAGATCGAAGCTACCGTGCCCCTCGCCGCTGTCTCCCCCGCCCGTCATCCGCCGATAGGCGCCGCCGACCGCGGCCATTTCGGCCTCGCGCGCGGGGTTCTGGGGCCCGAAGGAGTCAACACCGTGGCTGGACAGCCACTGGCGGAAGGCCGCGCCCGCGTCGGTCCGCGGGTCCACGAAGGCCAACAGCCGGAACAGCACGAGAGGCACGGCCAGCGCGATGATGAGGACGCCAACGCCCACCATGACGCCGGAAAGCCCCTGAGCGCCGCCGAAGATCGCGACGCCCTCGACGATCACCAAAGCCAAGGCCGGTTCCATGATCATCGCAGCCAGTAGCCAGCGCAGGAAAACCCAGAACCAGGTGGCGGTGCCGTCAGCCAGCAGCCCGGCGGCCGCCACCGGTGATGTGCCGATCAGGAGCAGGATCGCAGCCTCGCGGAAGAGCATCTCGAGCGCGAATCCGAGCGCGGCGGGAATGACGCCGAAGATCGCGATCAGGCCGAGCGCGATCCCATGGACGCCGTTGGCCGCGGCGCTCAGGATCGAGGTGCTGTGGAACGCCTGCTCGAAGGAATCGACGTGCAGTCCATAGCTCAGCAGGAAGTCGGTCAGTTCGTTGGTGGCGGCCAGCAACGCGGCGGCCGTGGACACCGTCGCCGCCATCGCCACCCCGTACTGCACGGGGCCTGAGATCGTTCGGAGGAATCCGCGGCCGCCACGCAAGGCCGCTTTCGCCAGGTGGAGGAAGAACAGCCCCAGCGCGATCGCGCCCGACAGCCACCGCAGCACCGGCCACAGCACGGAGACAGGACCCTCCTGTGTGGAGACTGTGAAAGTGCCGAACTGATCGGCCAGCCGCAGGGCACCCGACAAGATCGCGAGTCCTTGCGCCCAGATGCCCATCATGAGCGCGTCAGCGACGCCGCTGCCGAAGTCACCGAGATAGCCGCCGAGGTACTCGCCGACGGACGGGATCTGCAGGTCAGGGGGCATCGCGCAGCTCCCTGTATCCGGCGCGGACTGCGGGGGCGCTGCCTGGCCACGCGCTGGGGGCAGCAGCGGCCGGTGCGGTAGGCGAGATCCGCCAGCCGTCGGCGGTCAGCCGCATCGCCTGGCACTCCCCCAGCCCAGCTTTGGCGGTCGCGCCGCGGTAGTCGATCACCAGCTCGCCGAGGACGCACACCACGGTGAACCGGCCTTGGTCGGTGACTCCCTTGACCAGACCGTGCGTGACCTCGTAGGTCGCAGTCAGGCCCGGGACCGGGCCGCTGGAGGCCATCCGCGCGGCGAGACGGAGATCCGCAGCAGTACTGTGCGGCACGCTCATGCCAGGATCCGGCGCCCCAGGAACAGCAAGTTCGCGATACGCGCGGTCGACGACGGCAGGGTCGACGCCGGCGAGCGCCACTTCCGACAATGCTGCGAGCTGCGCCAGCGCTCCCTCCGGCGTGGGCACGGCAACCTGTGGGATCCACTGGCCGATGCTGTCGGTGGGCCGAGGGATCGTGATCGGGTCTCCAGCGGACTCCGCTAGCGGCTGTGGAGCGGCGTCCTGCACCGGGAGTCGCAGCATCGGCCGACGCGCCAAGGCCTCCTCCGCAGCGACATCCCATCCGCCGTCATCGGTGGCTCCCGGCTCCGCCGGCGTCGGCGGCTGCTCGGGGATGGGACGGGCTGGCGGTGTGGTAGTGCGATGTGAGACGACCAGACCGGCCGCCACCGCCGTGACGAGCAGGCCCGCGGCGATCACAGCGATCAGGTTGGCTCCGGCTCGACGTCGGCGCGCTGCCTCCTGCGCGGGCTGGGTGCGTGTGTTCGGCATGGCTACCCCGTTGCAGCCATGTAGCTGATGAGGGTGTAGCCGAGAGCCCACGCGAGGCCGCCGAAGACGCCGACGAGCATCATCACGAGCCCGATCCGTCCGGCCCGGTGGTGATCGATACCGCGTCCGGCGGACCAGACTATGACGCCGAGAAAGAAGCACGCCACTAGAGCGAGCCCAGCCAGCCAACGGATGTTTCCGACCAGCTCGACCACTTTTCCCGACCAGTTAGGCCGCACAGGCGCGGGGTCCGGCAGCACCCACGGATTCGTCGTGGTCGTTGTTGTCGGTGTTGGTGGAAAGATCCAGATTGGCGGCTGTGCAGGGGCGGGCGCCTGATCCAGCAGTACCGCTGCGGTGTGCATGACTTCGTCCAGCATCACCGGTCTCCCTTCTTTCCCTTGTTTCCTTTGAAAAACCGGGTCTTACGCCCGGGCACCTCAGGGGCAAGGCCCCATTGGCGCAGCAGCGGAGTTACGGCATCCCGGAGTGATTCGGGAGTGATCTGCGAGGTGATACCCGAAGTCTCTACAGTGGACTGATGAGGCAGGAACACGACACGGTCCATCAAGGCGTGCACACGTCTGCCTGCGGCACCGGCCACTCCTTCAGGCCAGCGCTTGGCACCGGTGACCAGCAGCGCGATCGGCTGCACGGCAATGCCTGCGGCGATCCACGTTTCCAGTCGCGCCAGCACCTGCTCCGCGGCGCGCAATGACGGGCGCGTGGGGCGTACCACCAGCACTGGCCGTGGCGTGGGATGTCCGTCCCGCAGCCACATGCCGGGCCCGGTGAGGAGGTTCGCCGCCAGGCGCCACGCGTCGTAGGACAGGTCGGCGACGGTGATCTGCGCCGAGCGCCACATCGGCACCGGGGCCCAGTGCGGGGGCGGTGGCACCATGCCGGGAGACAGGACCGGAAGGTCGGTTCTGAGCTGGGCCAGCAGGCCGCGTCCTCTCCACGACAGGCGGATCCGGACGGCTTGGTCCGGTCCAGCCATCAGCGGTCCGTCCGAGGCCGCCGCCACTGACAGCCCAGAGCGAGCGGGGTCCGCGGTGTCGACCTGGAGCACCCTCCAGCCCACCAGCTGCAACGCGTCGGCGATCACTGTGGCCGCCACGGTCGCCCCGGCTCCGGGACTGGCGGGAAGCACTGGTATTACGACCCCGAGACCCGCCTTCTGCCAATCCAGATGCAGTGGCGCTTCCGGGGGCGGGCCCTGGCACTGGAGCCGCGCCGCGACCGCTGCCGATGCGATGGCGAAGGCCTCCGCCGCCTCACCGCCGTCACGAAGTGCGCTGAGCGCGCCGGCGTCGACGGCAGCGGCAACATCAGCCTCGGGTAGCCCCAGCCAGACCTGCCGGGCCAAATGGCGCAGTCCTGTCGCGGAGAAGTCGCCACCCAGTGGCTCTGGGACAGGCATGGACTGATCTGGTCTCGCCTCGGAGTCCCCCGGCGAGAGGGCTCCGGGGGACTCCGAGGCGAGGTGAGCATCCGGGCAGGGGGCTGGACCCGGATACTCGTTCTGCGGCGCGGGCGCGTCCGCCGCAGAATCTGGGACGCTGGGCAGCTCAGGAGACGCCGTCGCCGCGCCGTCTGTGCGGCAGGAGGAGCTCCCTGCCTGCCGGTTGAACGGATGGTGAGGGACGGCCACAACAAACCCCCAGTTTCGTCGAGTCAGGAATCCGCGTACCCGCTGGACTTTGTTTCGGACCAGCCGCACATTCGCGGGTATTCGCCCTCGACTATCCGAAAGATGACGTGTCTATTGAAGAGTTTCCTTGTGTCTACTTAGGCCATTGCCGTGTTGCTGTCTGTGACACAGCGGTCTACCTGCTCGATCATGCGTGCCCGGGCGGCCACTCGGATGATCTCCGCGTTGTCCGCTGGCGCGGCAAGAGAGATCCTGACGCCATAGCCGGGATAGCCGCGCACGGCGAACCCGGCCTCCGCACAGTGCGCAACGAAAGGCTCGACCGACGAAGGCAGCGGGATCCACACGAAGTTGCCGTGACTTCGGGGAACCTGACGGAAGCCGGCGGCGTGAAGCGCGTCGCGGACGCGCTCCCGCTCCGCCCGCACCCAGGAACATCGGCTCTCCAATGCCGCGTCGGCCCGCAGTGAGGCAGTGGCTGCGATCTGCGCTGGCGCGCTGACGTGGAAGGGCAGACCGGCGCGTCGCAGCACCCCGGCCAGAGACGGGCGCGCGGCGAGATACCCCACCCGCAGTCCTGCGAGTCCGTGTGCTTTGGAGAAGGTTCGCGTCACCACGACCTGGTCGTGGCCACGTGCCACATACCCGACTCCGTCGGGAATATCGGCATCCGCGACGAACTCCCGGTACGCCTCGTCGATGACAACGAGAACGCCCTTCCCGACGTGGGCAAGCAGGTAGTCGAGATCCGCTGTGGTCAGCGCGGCACCGGTCGGGTTGTGCGGATTGCACACGATCACAGCCCGCGTCGCCGGTGTGATGGCCGCCAACAGTGCGTCGACGTTCGTCGCGCCATGAGCCACGGCCACCGGCACAGCACCTGCCCGCCGCACAAGCTCGGCATACATTTCGAATGCCGGTGCTGCGTAGACGATCTGGCCGCGCGTGCCGCCCACACAGGTTCTGAGGATGCGTTCGAGCAGTTCCGCGGATCCGGGCCCCACAGCAATCTGGTCAGGATGCAGGCGCAGCTTGGCTGCGAGCATCTCCGTCAGCAGCCACGCGTCGGGGTCCGGATAGCTGTGCCACCCGTCGACGTCGTCCCTGATCGCCTCGGCGGCTCCGGGCAGGAGCGATGTGCATTCGTTGCGGTCCAGCCGAACCAGTGGCTGCCCAGGCATCACCGCCATGGCATTTCCCCTCGGGCCTGTGCAGCCCGCACTCGGTCGAGATGGTCATCTTGGGCCTGCTGAGCCAACTCCGGCATGTGGCGGTCCAGCTCCGGGCGAGCGTGCACGTCGTCGTTGAACGCCGGGTCCGTGCGTACTTCCCATGCCAGCACCCCGTGCGTCCGCGAGAGGTTGATGGCCGCGTGTGGCACCCCGGGGGCGATGTAGATATCGTCGCCGGCCTGGTGCGGGGTCACAGTCACGGCGCCGTCGGCATCCCAGGTCACTGTGGCGGCGTATCCGTCGAGGACCCGGACGATGACTTCGGATGTTTCGTGCACGTGCGCCGCACTGTAATGTCCCGGGTCCATCTGCACGTCGCCGCTGGAAATCGCCTGTGCCCCAGCGGAATCCGCAGTCACCATCGGCCGAAGTCGCTGCCGTTGAGGCCCCATCGCCATCGGCCCGCCCCGAACCCGAACCGCACCGGTGGGCACATTTCCCTTTTTCGTCGCCATAAGAGATTCTCTTTCGTGATCGCTGGAAACGCGGATGACATGGCAGGAGCCGGGAGAAAGACCTCCCAAAGAAAGCTCCAGCGCCGACTGCGGCGAACTCCGCCGCGCGGCACTTCCACTGTGCAATGCCCTCACCGTCCAGGAGGGCGTGTCACTGTGTCCAATGAGGAGGATCGACGAGCACACTTTTCCATTCGGGCGCAGATGGACGTGGATGCGGACACGTCCGTATTCACAGCGGCGAATGCCGGATCCAACTCTCGCCTGCCGCGGCCTTACCTCAGTGTGCAATCAAACGCATTACTGCGGATCTCGAGGACGGTGGACAGGGTGTCGGTGTCCACGATCCACACGTCCCCAGCGGGAACCAGCACGCCCACAACGGGGCGTCGGCCCTCGTCTGTTGGTGCCACCGTGTCGAGGGCACTGCGGGTGCCTGTGGCATTACCCGGCGACAGCTGGCCCTGCTCAGTGATGGTCGGTACCGGCGAGGATTCGCAACCGCTTACGGCGGAGGTGCTCCACACCGCCGTGCTGATACCGATGCCGATGGCCACATAGCTCCGTAGCCGCCGAGAGGACCGCAGGGGAATCCTGGCCAACGACGGAGTCTCCTTCCGCAGATGGGATTTTCTTGAAAGTCGGTCCCCTGGTGCCGCATGCAGGTGCGGCACCAGGGGCGCGGAGACCGCCCCCGACAGCCGGCCTCCGCTTGGCGAACCGGCTCTGCGTCGCTGTGACCAGGAGCGGCGAGCCGACCGCACAGTCACCTTGGCATCGCTCACACGGGTGCGGAAGCGTTGCCGCGTGTCCTGCTCTGCACTCTGCGTGTCCTGTCCGAGGCCACATCACCATCCGCCTCGTGACGGTGGCGGAATGGTGGCCAGGCGTGCTCGTGCATCAGATGCTCGTGGATCGCCGCGGTCGTCGAAGATCTCGAGAGCCCCGGCCCACGCGCGTCGGGCAGCGGCCACGTCGCCCTGATCGTGGTGGATCGCCCCGAGGGTGAGCAGCCCGTCGGCAACGCCCCCGTCATCCTGCAGCTGTCGCCGCCGTGCGATACCGCGTTGGACGTGGTCCAGAGCCCGATCGTGATCTCCCTGGAGGCGGTAGGTATCGCTCAAGCGCACCAGCGCGAGTGCGACGCCGTCAGCGGCCCCCAGCTTGTCGAATCGCGCCAGAGCGCCGGTGAGTTCGGTGAGCGATTGATCGAGTACGCCCAGTCGCTGCAGCGCCGTCCCCAGCCAAACCATGGCAGTCGCGACACCAAAGTCGTTGCCCTGAGCCCGGAATTCGTCGGCCGCAACGACGGCGGTCCGTCGCGCATCCTCATACCGGCCCATGTCGAGGGCCGTGGCGGCGATCGCGCAGTGCGCCCAGGCAAGCCCGACCCGGTCGTCAAGGGAGTCCCGAAGGCGCACGGCGTCGGACAGGTGCGCCAGCGCTTCGTCGTGGCGCCGGAGCACGGCGAGCGCGGTCCCGAGCTGGTACGCGCACCAGGCCTTCCCCGGAACGTCGTGCGCGGCGTCGGCGATCGTGGCCGCGGTGGACATCGCGGCCACCCAGTCTCGATACCGTGGCGTCGAGGAGAGGTAGTGCCCGCTGAGCACTGCGATGCTCCATGCCGCTCTCGGCTGCCCGATCTCCGCGGCGTGCTCGATGACAGAGGCCAACTGCGGGATGTTGAGCTCCCACCATCGCCGCGCGGCGACAGCGTTGGGCGGCGTGGCGATCAGCGAGGCGACTGCGAGATCGGGTGCTTCCAGCGCCGGTAGGTCGAGGTGCGGTGCCAGGTGGACGCTCGCTGCGGATGCCGAGTGCACGTACCACTGCACCCATCGCCGCACTGCGAGGGCGATGGTCTCGGGCTGTTCAGTGGCCCGCAGGTGCTCGGCGGCTGCTGCGCGCACCAGGTCTACCATGCGGTAGCGATCGCGCGCGGTCTCGACGATCAGGTGCTCGTCGCAGAGGTGCTGCATCCACCGGCGAGCGTGATCCACCGGCCAGCCTGATATCGCCGCGGCAGTCTTCACTTCGAGCTCGCCTCGCGCGATGCCCACGAACCGGATCAGCTGCGCTGCCTGTCCCGGCAATCGCTCGTAGGATGCGCCGATCGCGTCGCGGACGCCTGCGGCGGAGCCGGGAGGCGACACCCACTCCAGCGGGTCCTCAGCGAGGTCCGCCGCCAGCTCGGTCAGGCTGCGGTGAGGATGGGCTGCGCACTGATCAGCTGCGATGCGCACGGCCAGCGGGAGATGGCTGCACCATGCCGCGATCGACTCGGCAGCCGCGGGTTCAGCATCGATTCGCGCCTGGCCTACGACTCTCGCCAGCAGATCGCGGGAGTCCGCCGGAGCAAACCCCTCGGTCGTCACCTGCATGGCGCCGGTGCGAGTCACCCCGTCCAGCCGATGGCGACTGGTCACCACCACCATGCATCCAGGAGCAGCCGGCAACAGGGGCAGCACCTGCTCGGAGGAGTCGACGTCGTCGAGCACGAGGAGGACTCTGCGCTCTGCCAGCAACGAGCGGAACAAAGCGGCCATTTGCTCTCGGGGCGTCAGCGAGAGCATCATCGACGGCACGCCCAACGCATACAGAAACTCTTCGAGCACTGCCTCAGGAGCGCGGCGTTCACGCGAACCCCAACCCCCGAAGTCCGCGAACAGCTGCCCGTCCGGAAAGTGCTCGGGCGCCACCTGTCCTGCCCACCTCAGAACGAGCGAGGTCTTGCCCGCGCCTGGGCCTCCCGTGACCACGACGCTGCGCGCCGCCCCCGGCGTGATCTGTGCTCGCACCTCCTCCAGACACGCCAGTTCACGGTGCTGCCCCACGTGATCGGCCACACCTGGCGGCAGCTGCGCGGGCTTGGACAGGCGCAGGCCGCCGAGGACGTCGTCCGCCGCCAGCTCCAGGAGCTGATTCTCCGCGCCGAGAGCCTCGTCGAGGGCCGCTGCCACCTCCAGCCCCGGCACACTCTCACCGCGCTCCAGTTTGGACAGATACCCGAAGGAGTAATAGACCCGATCAGCGAGTCTTCGCAGCGACAAGTCTTTCTCCTCGCGGCGCCGTCGCAGCTCACTTCCGAATGTCACTGGTGGCACTCGCCCGCCCATACCAGTCACTACTTCCTCCTTCCACTGTGGACATCGTAGATGTCCTCCACGTACTGTTGCGACGTCACGCCCCTGGCTCGTCGTGCGTCCGCAGTGCACGGCCCGTTGACCGGACACGAAGCGCAGATCCTCCGTGCGGTGGCGGTGGCCTCGTCCCAGTAGCGCGGGTCGTAACCGCGGCACGCGGCGTCGGAGTGCCATGCCGGAGGGGCTTGGCCGCCCCATACGGCGAATGCCAGATTGACCCAGCCCCGCGCAATTCGGCGGGGGACGTCGCCTCGCTCGATCCGTCCCGGTGCCATGGCGCTCACGTCCCCGACCGCAGCAGTACGCGCAGCCAGCGCAACTGGGAGCTGAGCTCAGCGACTTCCTGCCGCGAGAGGTCTGTCGCTACCGCGGCCCCGCCGACCGCGAGGGCGACAAGGTGCCCCAGCAGCGCGGCGAAGGCTTCGGTGAGATCGCGCCGGGACACGGCGTCGCGCGGAAACGCGTGCTCGACGCGCACCATCACGTCCGGGTCACCGGCCAACTCTCCGCCGAGCAACCACCATCCGCCGTCGTCGGCAGGAGCGTGCGTCCACAGCGTGGGCAGGTCCGCGAGGCGCTCCGTCGACCACCCGGCCGCTCTCATCGCGGAGCGGAACTCATCGCTGACCATCAGAGGCCTCCACATCAGACCCGGCCGGGCGCGATCCGACGTCGTCTCCGAAGACCAGCCACATCGGTAGCGGCTTGGTGTCCTCTGCGGTCCGCGGTGCGGCCACGACACCGAGCGCGCGGTAGACCCAATCGGTCCACGGGCCGGCGGGCCCAGTGCCTGGCCGGGGCTCGACTGTCAGCCCCACGAACTCCACCTCACGCCACTTGCCCGGCAGCACAGGTGCCGTGGTGGCGAGGATCTCCACACTGACCTTGGTCTCCAGCTGCGACACCAGAGCCAAGTCCACGACCTTCACCCGCCACACGCGCAGTCCCGACTCTGCGTCGATGCGCTGCTGTGGTTCGAACTCGCCGACCTGCTCGACGACTGGTTCCGGTTTCGATACCAACCGCACCCCCAAGGGAAACGCCTGAGCGTGCGCGATCGGATATCGAGCTCCAGAATGAAAGGCAGTCATTCATCTCCCCAAACGTGTACCTGACGCGACGCGGTATGCCGCGGATCAGAACGTGAGTTGGCAAACGGGGCCGGGACGGCCGACTCCGCCATCCGAGGCGACCGTCGCAACATTCGACCTACGTAACGCTCCGTACCCAAATGGGCTTACCGCTGCGACTCGACGCCCAGCCTCCGACGGCTGTTACCGGCCCCGTTGACTACTGTTCGCGATCATCTCCTCAAGCGAGGGCCTGCATCAGGTCTACATCGTCGCGCTCAGTAACACCACACAGCGTGCACAAAACCTAGCTACGATCACACTAATGGAGCAGCAAACCGCTCTGTGTCATAACTGATCGTATTCATTCATGGACGGAATCGGCACGGGAACCCGACGCATTCCTCCCGGCTCACAGCCCCACACATCGCGCCGAAAAAACGCATGCCGAAATGGCTCGCGCCAGCGAACGCGAGCCTTCCCTTATTCCCACTTTCAATTTCGTGAACCACACCGAAAGGCGTCGGTCTACCGACCTATCAGCGCTTGGACGGCGCTGTGCGGTGGGGGCGCGAACACCCCCACCGCACAGCGGTCACGCCCGAACTACCTGCGCCTCAGACTCCCGCGTCTCCGTGCTCACAACCTGATTCCGGCCGCGTCGCTTAGCCCGACGCAACAGCTGGTCGGCGTGGTGCTCGAGCTCTTCCACCGTGGATCCGTCACGGGGTGACAGCGCGACGCCGATGGAGACGGTCGGTCCCGGGGCGTCGGTGCCCAGCACCAGGGCATGCCCGCCTGCCGGACTGGTCACGGCGATCCGGGCCTGCTCGACTCCCGCACGGATGCGTTCGGCGATTGCCGTGGCCTCGTCGGATTCTGCACCCGGCAGCAACACCATCGTTTCGTCACCGGCACCGCCGCCACGGCGACACACCAAATCCCCGTGACGCGTCACCGACCGGAGCACGTCGGCGATCCCCACCAGCACACGATCGCCGCCGAGATGCCCGAATCTCTCGTTGAACCGCTTGAAAAGGTCTACATCGATGATCAGCAGCGCTGCTGGCGTGCGACGCTCCAGCTCCAGCTCCGCGAACGGATCGAACCCGCGGCGAACCGGAAGGCGGGTCAGCTCGTCGTGCATCGCGTCGTAACGCAGCCCCTCACGCTCGACGTCAGACCGGTGAAGGCGCTGCCTGTCCCGAGTAGACGCCACCACCAAGGGCACTGCCACCACCAACAGCCACGGCGAAACCGACTGCGCCACAGCAGCGAGGCATGCACCCAGCAACGTGCCCAGCGCAAGCAGGTTCGTCCTGCGGTTATCGAATAGATTCACAGGGCGCCAATCGTGCGTCGACAGTCCCACGACCACACCCACGAGGACCGCCTGCACCACGTAGTAAGCCAGCGCTGCGGCCGCCAACGCCATTAGGGCAACCAGCAGCGCTCCGGCTGCCGGCCACGGTTGCCGCCCCGTGAGGTAGTCCCGCAGCGGCGTTGACACCGCCACCGCATGCGCAACCAGCATGCTGACAGCGATCGACGCACTTGAGAACAAGAACTTGACCGGCGGGCGTCGCGCGATCACGAAGACCACCACCCGAACCACAGCGAGCAGCACAAGCGCAGCGGGAACCGGCAGCACGAGCGCTCCGACGAAAGTCCACACGCTGGTCTGATCAACATGCTGGCAGCCACCGGCCGCGGCAGCACCACGCCGTCGCTCCTCCGCCTCCAGCGTCAACACCACATGCATGAGTGCGCCCAAGCAGAGCAAGCCGAACCGCGCCCATTCCCAGTGCATGTAGTCGTCGACCGCAGCGCCGGCCGTCGACACCCCAAGTGCCAACAGATGCCCTACGACAATCCAGGCCCACGCCAGGGGCGGAAGGGCGCGGCCGGTCCCTCTATGATGCCGTCCGTCCGAGTGGCGGTAGATCAGGCTGCGCAGGCCCGGGAGAGTAGCGGTGAACCCGCTGCGCGGTCTGACGATCAGGCCAAGTTTGAGACGAGGTGAGTGCAGTGTCCGGGTCCGGAAATCGTGATTGGTAAGCGTCATCCCCTACGCACACCTTCTGTTATGGAGCCTCTGAACGGAGAGCACGCTCAAACGGCGTCACTGCAACGCTGCTCCGGCATTCCGCGCGCCATCCCCTGCGCACGGGGGTGCGGTCTGCTCCGCACCGGCCAAGTCACCACGATGCAGGTGGCCCGCCTCGACATCGGTATCACGGTCGAGGCGTTGTGCCAGCCTCTCCCCAAGAGGCTCGTGTGGTTGTATCCGCCGAGACTAGGCGAGATCCACCAGTACGTCCGCCACGTTTGAGTGATCACCCAAAGGGTTCACTCAAACGGACCAGCACCAGTTTCGGGTCACGAAGCACCGGCGGCGAGCACGCTCGCCCGGATACGATCGCCTCCAGAATATGCCGGGAGGGGCGTGTCGCTCGGCAGCGTCGCAACTGCCGCCCAGTCCGAATGCACGACACCATTGTGGATGGTGCTGGGCACGAATCTCGGGTGGTTGCGGTCACGCGGTATCGGTAGGGGGGAACGTGATGGACGCCGGCTCGCAGATGCCTTCCAGAGTCGATGACCTCGTGGGCCGCGAGGATGAGCTACGGCAGTTGAGCCAGCTGGCAGCCCCGGTGACAGGCGCTACCCGTGGGCGCGTGGTGACCATCCACGGCGTCGGCGGCGGAGGGAAGACACGAATCGCGAAGGAAGTGCTGCACCTGGCGGAGGTCGGCGGCCGAGAGGTGGGGCGCGTACGCCTGAGGCAGCTGCGTGATCCGCAGATGTTGATCCAGCACATCGCTTCCGAGCTGCGGCTGCAGGACATGGGCGACCGGGAGCCGGGGAAGGCACTGATCGACACCCTGCGGCAACGAGCGATGCTGATCATGTTGGACAACTGCGAACACCTCCGCGGCGCGGTGAGACGGTTCGTCGCCGCGCTGCTGGCAGCCGCGCCGGGTATCACGGTGCTGGCAACGAGCCGGGAGCCACTGCGCATCCGCAGCGAGGTCGTGTTCGCCCTGGGCCCGTTGCACGTTCCGAGAACTGCCGACTTCCGGCCGGACGACCGCTTCGCCGCGGCCGAGTTGTTCATCAGCCGGGCGGAGCAAGCTCGGCCTGGCGTGAACTTCCGCCAGCACTACCGCTCCATCGTCGATCTGTGTCGGCGGGTAGACGGCTTACCGTTGGCCATCGAGCTGCTCGCCAGCAACGTCCTGTCGTTCTCCGTTGACGAGATCGCGGAACGGCTACCGGTGATCTTGTCGACGCCCGCCGATACCAGCGCCGAGGTCGATGATTGGGGACTCGACGAACTCGACCTGGATCCGGATGACGACGTGGCCCGCGCCGACGCGGCGTTCACCTCCATGTTGGATTGGTCATGGCAGCTCTGCAGCTGTGCTGAACAACTGCTGTGGCGACGCCTAGCGCTGTTTCCCGACTCATGGGATCTCACCATCGCTCGAGCGGTATGCGCAGACGACGACCTGCCCGCCGATGTGATCGACGCGACCCACGCAGCTCTAGCGCAGAAGTCCGTCATCGTTCGAGTAGACGAGGTGAACGGCACCACCCGATGGCGGATGCTCGAGACCATCCGCAACTACGGCGAGCACCAGCTCACCATCGAGGCGGAGGAGGTCCGCTGGCGGCACTACTGCTGGGTGACCGAGGAGTTCGAGCGTGCCGCACGAAGCTGGCTAGGACCGCAGGAAATCGATGTGCTGCGCCACTGCCGACGACTGCTGCCAGACGTCTGGCTGGCACTGGATTTCTGCGCTGAGCGAGGGGAGGTCGCGAGGGCCCTCCGGTTGCTCGACGCGGTGTTCAACACGCGTGTGCCGTTCCCCGCTGGAGCGGTGAACGAGATCTCCTACTGGTACGACCGGGTCGCCGAGCTCACCGAGCCCGGCATGATGCGCGCGAACGCGCTCGCCGCCGCCTCGTATGTGGATCTATGCAAGGGATCTCCCACCGACGCACGGTTCGAGGAGATCCGCGCCCTGGAAGCCGCGATGTGCGAAAAATCTCTGATGGCCACCGTGGCAGAGGCCGTGTACAGCACATTCGGTAACCCCAACAAGGACTCCATACCGGTCATGGAGCAGGCATCCAACGATGCCTACAACGCCGATCCCGAGAACCCGGTCTGGGCCAACTTGGCCATGTGGGGTGGCTTTTCGGCGGTGTTCAACGGTGACCGCGATACCGCGGACCGGGTGTCGGCGAAGTTCCTCGCAGATTCCGAGAAGATCGGCGCCCAGCACCAGCTCGGATGGGCGCGCTGGACCCGCGCCATGTTCGACATCGTGCATTGCTCAGACGAGCCCGACCGGCTGGCCGAGGCCGAGCAGTTGTTCGCTTCTTCTATTCCCATCCACGCGTCGTTCAACGACAGGTGGGGGCCAACGTGGTGGGCTCTCGCCGAGAGCGCTCGTTCGGCTGCTGCCGGCAAGTACGAGCGCGCAGCGCGGCTGGGCGGCATCGTGGCCGGAATGACCGAAACCACGGGCACTCGCTGCGACAAGCTCGTGGGGTTCCAGGACGCGCTGTCGCGTGGCCAGAACCAGGCCAGGGCAGGCTTGGGGCAGCAGCGCTACATGGAGCTATTCGACGAGGCTCGCGAGGAAGCCCTGCACTACGACGATGCGCTGGCGGTCCTCGTCCAACTCGCCGCCGAGACCACTGATGGCGACGCCGGAAACGAGCCGCTGAGCGAACGCGAGTTGCAAGTCACTCGCCTCGTAGTCCAGCAGTGCACCGACCTGGAGATCGCGAAAGAGCTCTACATCGCGAAGTCAACGGTCCGGGTCCACCTGCGGAATATCTACCGCAAGACGGGTCAGACTCGCGAGAGTTTGGCCACATGGTTGCAGCAGGCTCGCTGATCATCGCCCGATCGACCGTTGCGCGCCCTGTCCGGGCCTCGACAGACTAACGACGATGATCAGCAGTCGCCGGAAGCGAGCACCGCATGCGCGAGGACGCCCCCTTCGACTACCTGTCCGCGTCCGCCGACGAGCTCGATGCGACTCTGGCCGAGGCGCGGCGCGCCTGTCCGGTCATGCGGTTGCGAGATGGTTCGGTCCTGGTCATCGACCATGAGCACGTTCAGACCGTCGCCCGCAGGCCCGACCTGTTCACGGCGCGGGCCGCGTCCGCAGGAGCGAGCGCCGAGCTCGACACGACCGCGGACGTGATCGCGCCGCTGTTCGACCAAGACCCCGATGCAGGGCACACCGCAACTCGTCGAGCGCTGCAGCCGCACTTCACCCGCCAACGTGTGCAGGAGTGGGCGGACTACATCCGGACAGTCGCACAAACCCGGATCGCCGAACTGCTGCCGCGAGGTCGCTGCGAGGCAACGACCGACATCGCCGGCCACCTACCGTGGACACTCACCGCCGGTTTGCTCGGCATACCCTCTCAACAACGCGACGAGTACCGCACGCTCGCCCAAGCAGCCTTCAGCCCGAACGCCACCGTCAACGACACGGCGGCGTTCGAAAGCTTTCTCCGAGACGAAATTCGCCGCGCACGCGAAGCCCCCGGCGATGGCATGATCAGCACCATCCTGGCGACACCGACGGCACTCGGCCGGCTGCCTACCACCGCCGCAGTCTTGCGATGGGCCGTGATCATGTCCGGTGCGGGCAGTCTCACCTCACGTGACCTGCTGTCAAGCATCTTGCTGCATCTCGCGATCGACCGTGACATGCGTGCCCGCGTCAATGCCGACCGCAGCCTGCTGCCGCCGCTCGTCGACGAAATGGCACGGCATCAGTCCGCGGTGTGGGCCTCGGGCCGCACCGTGCGCGACTCGACCTGGCTCGGAGGCATACAACTCGAACCCGGCGCCACCGTGGTGCAGTGCTGGGGCGCCGCCGCCCGCGACCCCGCCCGCCATGACAACCCGGACGAGGTCCGACTGGACCGCCGCCTCGGCGCACATCTGGGCTGGGGATCCGGCCCCCACACCTGCATCGGACGTCCACTCGCGATGGTCGCCCTGCCAGAGATCCTCAACGTCGTGCTCGACGAAATCCCAGACTTCCAGCTCGCGCCCGGCGCTTCGCCGCGTCGCACCACCGGGCGGCTGCGCGGCGTCGACGCACTCCCCCTCATCTGGCCTACGTCTGGCTCATAAGCCCCAGCCAACATCGCGTGTATTTGCTGGCTATCTATGGGTAAATCGCGCGTGGGCCTCTATCAAACCCCAGCGCGACCATCGACGACTGTCCTGTTGAGGACGGTCGTGTCGAAGACGCTGCACGTGGACGTCTCCACCGCGACACTGGGTTGCTCCCACCCGAACTCACTCTCGTCGGCAACGACGACCGCGTGCTCCAGCGGCGCATCTACGCGGCAATCGTCGACGGCTCACCTGAGCCATATGGCGAACACACCCTGATCGACACCGACTGGGGCTGGTTCTCCGAGCTCGGGTGGAAGATGAGCAACGACGTCTCCCCCGACGACGCCAAGATTCTCGCCCTTGCACTGGCCTGGGTATCTGCGACACCAGATGCCACCGCGTTTACCAGGCCACCATTGACGGAGTAGCGAGCGGGTAGAAGCACCGTCTCGATGAGTAGCCAGTGACTACCTCCTAGGTATTTTCGCGCCTGACCTGCGTATTTCGCGTGCTACCCGTTCTGCTGGAGCTTCGCGATCCCGGACAGTTTCCTCGTCTTGGTATCTGGGGCTGAGGGGAACGCACATGGACACGCCGGATTGGAACAGCATCCCGGACCTTCCTGGCGGTAGCGAGCTTCGTACCGATATGGCCACGCGGCAGGGCGCAGCCGGCGATCTCGGAAACGTCGTGCACGCCCTCCCCGGAGCGGTGCTGATCGCCAAGACCACGGAGGACATCTCTGAAGTGCTGCAATGGTGCAGCAAACAGGAGGTTCCCGTGCCCGTACGGGCCACCGGGACGAGGCACAACATGTCCGGGCAGAGCATCCCGCCAGAGGGTGGCCTGCGGATCGACATGACCTCGATGAACTCCATCTACTCGGTGCAGCCCGGAACGATCGATGTCGCGGCGGGCTCGACCCTCCGCAAGGTCGTTCACGCCGCCTGGCACTCCGGGCAGCGGCTCGTATCCGGCCCCACTGGCGTCACCCGCCTGAGCGTGGGCGGCGTCCTCTCCGCCGGCGGCTGGTCGATGAACTGGCGCGAGGGCAGCATCGCCGACCGCTGCACAGGGCTCGAGCTCGTGACTCCGACCGGGATCTACTGGTGCTCACCGCGGGATAACTCAGACCTGTTCCGCGCTGCGCTCGGGGGATGCGGGCGCGTCGGCATCATCACCAGAGCACACCTACAGCTGTGCCAAGCGCTACCGGGGACCCGGACCTGGATGCTGAACGTCGCCACCCCTAGCGAAGCGATCGCCGCGATGCGCGTGCTCGCCGACCGAGGAGTCGTCACGGAGCTCTCCACCCAATGCCACCCACCGGACACCAGCACCCTCCGGGTGATCGCCGTCGCCTACTACACGCGCAAACCCCCGACTGACCGCGTGCTGGCCGCCCTCGGCAGCCCCAGCGCCCGGTTCGAGCTGAACTACTGGGAGCACATCACCCAAGCAGACGCCATCTACGACGACGCGATCGCCGAGCGCGCCTGGCACACAATCCCCCGCAGCTGGTCCGACCTGACGCTCCCGGGCCGGTCCATCACCACCTACCTTGACCAAACGCGTCCAGAAATCGGCCCGCACGACCTGTCCGGAGACTCATGGAGTCTGATCCTGCCCCACCGCACCGCCGCCTTCGGCGACACAGCGCTCCGACTGCCCAAGCCCGGCCCCGGCGACGACGGTTTCCACTACCTCGTCGACGTCCTCAGCGACCAGCCAGCCGGCGCCGACGCCACCTGGCTCACACGGCAAGCAGAGCGCAACCGCCGCTGGTGGACCCGGGCTCAGAACTTGGGAGGCACGCTGTATCCCATCGGGTCGATCCCGATGGGATACGAGTGGCGCGCGCACGGCCCTCGCTACTTCACCGACGTGGCCGCCAGGACTGATCCGCGTGGCGTACTGAGCTCCTGGGCTCACCCACCTGCCCCAGTGCCCGCATGACGGGCCTCAACCCAGGCCACCGAAAGCCGCGACGGCCACCATAAAGAGGGAGACCGCCGAGTGGGCAACACAACCACTCCCACCCGGCGGTCGAGCGCAGAAGCGGGAGAAACTGGGATGTGCTCCACCGCTTCCACACCAGGCCCGGGTGGCGAGGACATGGGGATGCGCCGCGCCACCTCGGAACCCGGCGCTAATACTCGCCTGTCGGGCACCGAGAGCACAACACCGTCCTCCTGGCAGTCGACCAGCTACGCCACACCACCAGTGACAACGCAGCAGCGAAATGGATCGAGAAACCGACGCCGCCCCCCGATGATCGGGCTGAAGACACAAGACTGTCCCCACCAGCACAGCCACATGGCCCGGCAAGCAACCATGTCACAATCGAGTGCGTCAACCACAGGTCAACCCTGGGGAGCGCCATGGACGACTGGGCCCGCGCACAGCGCGACTACGACGACGAACGGCGACAAGATGTAGCCGAGGACATCGGCCACATCTTCAGTACCAACAACTCCGCCACATCTGGGGACTCGATCTTCTCTCGCTGGTACGACACGATGGTCCCCGGCCGGGACTGAAAGCTGCGAAGGTTCAACACCTCTGTGAGCTCTTCCGTGGGTGTTGGGCTTCTGGTCTACCCCACGGAAGAGCCAGCTGGCGACCAGCGCCGAAGCGCTGGTCATCAATTCCATGCCTATGCATGATTGTCCACACTCGACACTGCCCAGCAAGGCACGGCTCGCGAGGCGTGGAGCATCATTGCCCCGCTGGCCGCGCCGAGACCGTAGGCTCCTCGCACGTCTCGCCACTGGCCGACCGATCCCGCTGCCCGGCGAGCCATATACCGGCCATCTCACGATGAACAGCACCCTCATTCCCGGCACGAACCGGGAACGAGGGTGCTGTTTTGCGTTTCCAGGTACTTCCCCTACCCGGAAACGACGGCGTGCTGTCGGGGCACGCACCACCTACATTAGACCATATGTTCGAACAGACTGCGACGTCCGCCGACGCCGGTATGGGTGGACCTGGCCAAGCTGTACCCGATCACGCGTCCGGTCGAGCCATTCCCCGCCGGCTGGGACCTGCAAACGCGCGTACCCGGTGAACTGCTCGCGTGGCGCCGCAACACCATGGGGCATCTGATCGCCGAGGTCCGGTTCCGGGTGCGCCGCGGCGATGGCAGCGGCGGCGGTGTCTGGCACACGATGTGGGTGCCGAAAACAGTCGTCACCTTGCGCGCGGACGCCCCAGCCCGACCGGGCTGACTACCGACTGACGACTTCGGAGCCAGACCCGCCCGAGCCGATCGGCTAACGCGGAACCGCATCTGTTACCCGCGGTAGCGGGCAGCGGTGAACAGTGCCCGCGCCGAGCTGTGGCTGTGCTCATTGCGGTGGGCAGGGTCGGCGAACTGCTCTAGGAGATCGAATCCAGCCCTTGCGAGGTACCCGGTCAGGACGCCGGTGGGCAGGACGCGGCGGGTGATCACGTCGGAGTGCAGGTCTCCCGTGTCGAACGCCCAGTCCCGATACATGGTGGTCAGCTGCTTCTCGGCGTCCCAGACCACCCGTGTGGTGACCTCGGCGTGCAGGGTTCCGGTGTCGACCCGGGAGGTGCTGGGTTCGGCCGCGTCTGGTGCCGGCGGGGCTACCGGGGTGAACAGGATGAGCAGCCCACCTTGCTCGGCGTGCGCGGCGAAGGTCTCGAACGCTTCACGGATGTCGGTGTCGTCGTGGAGGTAGGCCAGGGAGTTGCCGAGGCAGAGGATCACGTCGGCGGTGATGTCGAGGCGGGCGGTGCGCATGTCGCCCACTTCGATAGTCAGCTCGGGGTGCTGTTCGCGGGCGTAGTCGACCATCGCCGACTGGAGATCAAGGCCGGTGCAGCTGTAGCCCTCGACCGCCAAGCTCGCGAGGTCTCGGGCGGTCCCGCACCCGACGTCGAGGATCGTTCTCGCGTCGGGCTGGTAGTCGGCGATCAGGTCGCGTACCGCTTGGAGTGGAGCTGTGGCCTCCGACAGGAGTTCGTCATACCAATCTGGGCGTGCGTAGAGCAGGCTGCACTGGCTGAGGTCATTCGTCATCGGGGCTCCAGGGTCGGCGCGGAGCGGGACACCCTAGCAGGCTGCGCAGGGACAATTCGGCAATCAGCGTGTCGCAGAGGACGCTCGGGACTCGGTCGCCAGAACCAGCATCGCCCAGGGCGGCGGCGAGCGCCACGGGGTCAACGAAACCGGTGTCTACCAACAGCATTCCGTCCCGCAAGAGCCGCCGCGCCAAGGGAATGCCGTGATGCCGGAGCCCGAACTGCATGACCTCGAGGAAGTTCTCGGTGCGGTCCGGATGGGTCACCGATCGGGGTAGCCCCGCTCGGGCAAGACGCTGGCGCAGGAACCGTTTGGAACGGCGCCAGTCCACCGGCAACTGTTCGGCGAAGCGCACGAGGGCCGGCGCCGCCAGCGGAGACAGCGGCCACAGGCCAGCCGAGAGGTAGTCCGGATTGTGGACCGCGCTGCCCGTCAGCACGGACGTCGGCAGGACCGGGTGCGGCGCGATGTCGGTGTCGTCGGCCGCATCGCAGGCACGGTCGGACAGCCACGGGACCGGTTCGAGCGGTGGCGGTGCCGGTGTGGATTCGGCGGGGCGAAGTGCACTGAGTTCATCTCCGCCGACTCCGGTCAGGACGACCTGGGTTCCGTGATTCGCGAGGTGCTGGCCGAGTGCAGCGAAGGCTTCTCGGTAGAACTCGCCGACGTCATGCGGACGCCCGCTCGCGCGGATTCCGCCCGGCGCAAGCGGGAGAAACGCCGCGGCGCGGATCGGCTCGTCTTGGAGTCGGCATCGCGCGGCGATCTCCTTGCGCCGTTGCTGTTGAAGGTGCCCGAGCTCGCCGTCGTCGACGATCAGACCGGCGCTGACGATCGGCCCGTCGTGGACTTCCCGAAGCGAGAGCGCCACGTTGGCCGAATCGATGCCGCCGGAGAGCTCCATGCCGATGCCGTCGTGCGGCAGCCGGGTCGCGATCGACTGGGTGAGCAGGCATTCGAACGCCTCGATCACGTCGACGCCCGGCGCGACGTCGCGAGCGTGGAGCACATGGGCTGCGGGTTCGGGGTAGCTGATCGTCAGCCCAGCGGGCGTGAACGTC
The DNA here is from genome assembly GCF_056431445.1 of Saccharopolyspora sp. NPDC045941. Taxonomy (NCBI): domain Bacteria; kingdom Bacillati; phylum Actinomycetota; class Actinomycetes; order Pseudonocardiales; family Pseudonocardiaceae; genus Saccharopolyspora; species Saccharopolyspora sp. NPDC045941. The sequence goes on along the minus strand of NZ_JBWKKU010000027.1, from coordinate 43,534 downwards.
GCGTGCGCGCGTTCGGTCAGCTGCCAGACCCCGGTGACCGGGGTCTCGGCGGTGTAGGGCTGCTGGCGGGTTAGCAGGCGAGCAACCCCTCGAACGTTGAGCTGGGTTTCGGACAGGTGCGGCGCGAGGTCGGGAAACCACCACGAACCGTGCAGGGTGCCGGCGGTAGCGGTGAGGTAGACCGGCGCGGTGCCATACGCGCTCGCCTCCACCTCCACCTCTGCGGCGCCCACCCGGAGCCAGAGGTAGTCGCCGGGCCAGTGGGCCCGCTGGTTTGGGTCGAGGCCGTTCTCTGGCGGGGTAATGTCGGTGGTCAACGGCTCCCGCACCACGAACGTCGTCGAGTCGGGTTCGTGCTTGGCGAACACCCGCAACGCCGTGACCGGTGGCGGGGCGATCCAACTGCCGGCGCGCTCCCATCGGCCGCCGCAGTACCTCCATTGGCCGGGTGCGCCGAGATCGGACAGGTTCAATCGGAGAGCAAGCATGGGTTCCGCCTTCGTTCAACATGAGCGGGGGCGGGCGCAGGCCCGCCCCCGCGAGCTGGATCAGTGCCAGCTCAGTTGCAGTAGTCGCCCTTGCTGTTTCCGTCTTCCGGACCGGGGGCCTTGGTGCCCATCGCCTCGGCCGCCGACGGCGTGCCCTCCACCAGTTCGCCGCGGAACAGCTCGTCCACCGTCACGGAGTTCTCCCTTCATCGTCAGTACTGTCTGTACCTGGCCAGGCACAGACAGTTTCACCCCGGAAGAGATCGCGGACGTTCACAAAACCCGCACACTTTGCCACGCTGAACAGCGACCAGGCGGCGAGCGGCGTCAGGAGCAGGAGCGACCCATGCACGAGACCGAGCACGTTGGCGCAGCAATCAAGTTGCGTCGCAAGGCAAACGGCATGACTCAATTCAGACTCGCTGAAATAGTAGGGGTTTCGCTGTCGCTTCTCGCCAAGATCGAGTGTGGCGAGCGCGCCGCGACCCATGCTGTGCTCGCGAACGTGGCGCGTGCCTTGCGGGTTCCCGTAGAGCAGCTGACCGGTCAGCCCTACCACGACAACGCCCGAGACGCCGAAACTCACCGGGCCGTGGAAGCGCTGCGGTCGGTGCTGCGGCGTAGTGATCTCCCGCCCGACGACGACACCCGACCCCGCTCACCGGGCGCCATCGCCGCCGACGTGGCAGAGGTCGGGAAACTGCGGCGCAACGCCGAGTACCGGCGCCTGACCGCACGCCTCCCCGGGCTCCTGGAAGAACTGTTCATCACGGCGCACGCCGCGAACCCGGACGAGCGCAGCCGCGTCTACGGGCTGTTGACCGAGGTCTACTACGCCACCCACCACGTCACCTACCGGCTCGGGTACCGGGACCTGTCCGAGTCGGTCGAGCACAAGCTCATCGACGCCGCCCAACGCAGCGGTGACCCGCTCGCCGGCGGGCTCGCGCAATGGGCACGCGCGCAGTCCTTCCAAGCCGCCGGGGACTACCTCCACGGCATCAGGCTGATGAACACCGCCCTAGCCGACATCGAGGGCCACCATCTCCACGGTCCCAGTACGGCAGCTCTGACCATCGCGGGAAGTCTGCACCTTCGGGCGGTGACGCTCGCGTCCCGGGCGGGCAACGCCAGCACTACCGAGGATCACGTCCAAGCCGCGCGAGAGCTGGCACAGCGGCTCGGCACGACCGACCAAGTCCACTATGGGCTTACGTTCGGGCCGGCGAACACCACCACGCACGAAATCGCGGCCCACGTTGAACTCGGACAACCCGAATCGGCTCTCTCCGCCGCAGCAGGATGGTCGCCGCCCCAGGCTATGCCTAAGACCCGGCGCGGGCACCACTACATTGACCTGGCCCGCGCTCACCTGCTCAGCGGCGACAAGACCAAATCTCTGGGTGCTCTACAGCACGCCCGGTCGATCGCGCCACAGCAAACCCGCCTGCATCCCATGGTGCGCGAGACCACCGCCGTCTTGCTGACCCTGCACCGCCGCAGCCACACCGACCTCACCGACTACGCAACCTGGCTCGGCCTATGACGGATTCGAAACCGGACCGGTGCATGCGCTAGCCTCCTCGGCACTGCGATGGGTTCGGGGCCACTGCCGAACTGTCTTCCAGGACATGGGACGGGTCGGATCGAACCGGTGGATTGCGCGTCGCAGCGGGCGCCTGGGGAAGGATGGGGCTGGCGACCGACATCGTGTCGGCACTGGCTGCGTCGCGCGTTCGATCGCGGCGCTTGGGGGAGATCTTGTCCTCAGCCATCGTCGTCCTCGTTGGCATATTTGGACTGATCAGCGCGCCATTGTGCCTCTGGTTGGTCCTGCGCTTCCTGAAGCACGTCTATGACCGCGGAGGCGTAGATGATCTTCGGGTCGCCGCGGCAGCCCTGCGGACGGCTCGGTCGCAAGCGCCGTTGCCGGAGGAAACCACGGATGTCCCTAGGGTCGACGGCGCGGCGGAGGGTCAGCCATGGCGGCAGCGACCATAGCCGTCCGTTCACCTGAAAGAGCTTCACATCGAATCCCGGGGACTTTCTGCCCTGCTCCCGGGTCGCAGGTTGCATCAGGATCAGCGTTCCGGGAAACCGGCAGGTGGCTTGCCGGGGAGGAAGGACCCAGTTGCCCACAGGAGTGCGCCCCGGGGTCCGTCAGTCCAATGCCATCGACGAAGACCCGCCCCGGCAAGCCACATCGACACCGAAGCAGCGGGTAGAAGCATGGTTGCGGCGTGGACCGGAGCAATCTCCTTCGGCCTCGTAGCCCTACCAGTGCAGATCTTCAGCGCCACCGAGGACCACACAATCCGTTTCCATCAGATCCAGCGCGGAACCACCGACCGGGTACGGCACAAGCGCGTCAACGAACGCACGGGCGACGAGGTCCCCTACAGCGAGATCGTCAAAGGCCTTCCCGCCGAGGACGGCTGGGTGGTCGTCGACCCCAAGGAGCTGGAAGAGATCGCCCCGGGCCGCAGCCGCTCGCTGGAGATCATCGGGTTCGTCGACCTCGACGACATCGACCCGATCTACGTGCGCGACACCTACTACCTCGCACCCAGTGCACCTGAATACGGCAAGGTCTTCGCGTTGCTTCGAGACGCGTTGCACCAGGCCCACCGAGCAGGAATCGCGACCCTGGTGCTGCGGAACAAGCAGCACCCGGCCGCCCTCATGCCGGGCAAGGACGCCCTTCACCTCTGCTTGCTCCACTGGGCCGACGAAATCCGCGATCCGCATCAGCAGCTCGGCGGCATGCTGCTGCCCAAGCAGACCACCAGCTCCCAGCACGAACTCGACACCGCAGTCCAGTTGATCGAAGCCATGTCGATCGACTGGGACCCGCACGACTACCACGACACCTACCAGCAGAAAATCCGCGAGCTCATCGAGGCCAAACGCGCCGACACCACGATCGAGAAAGCCGTGCCGCCCCCACGCTCGACCGCCGTCACCGACCTCATGGACGCCCTGCAAGCCAGTGTCGAGGAGGCCAGGGCCGGCAGGACTCGACGCAAGACCACATAGGCCGACGCGACAAAGGACAGCTGCCCGTGTTCGAGCACGATCCCGAAGAAATTCCACCGGAGGACTCAGTCTTCGACGAGGCCGATGACCAACGACACCTCGCCAGCCTCCTCGAACTCACCGACCAGTTCTTCCAGCAGGCCAGCCCCCAAGTCCGCGCCGAACTCGCCCTCTTCCTGACCACCCAACACGGCTGGAGCCCCGAAACCGGCCTGCATGCCTACCTCGACTCCCTCAGCTTCACTGCGCTCGGACTCCAACAGCAGGCACCAGTACTGGGTCCTGGTCGATGATGTCGTCGCGGATGAGGCTGGCGACATGCAGGCATTCAATCAGTCCTGTTGTCTGCGGCAACGGGAGAACGCGGGTGTCCACCACCGCCAGGCGGCCATGGTGCCGATCCGCGCAGTCGCGTCGCTCATAACCGCACCATAGTTCCGGCCCCTTCAGGTGAGCTCGCCGAGCTGTTAAGATCATTTTCATTGGGCATCGCAGGGCGTGCGGAACGCCACCACCAGGTGGGAAAGCCTGTGGAGTCCAAGTAAGACCTCCCGCTAGGGGCCCGATTCACGGCTTGGCCGTGGTGGAATCTCCCGCCGTTCACGGCGGAGAGCATGTCAACGTAGATGCTTAGTCTTGCCGTGCGGCGAGTGGTCAGCAGCGAGTGCGGGCCACCGCCTTCAGACCGGGGGTGCGGTGGAGGTCCGGGATGTGCGTCACGCTTACGGCCGTCGTGAGGTCCTGCGGGGCCTCGACCTTGATCTGAGGCCTGGAGTGCTGGCCGGGATTGTCGGGGAGAACGGTGCGGGCAAGTCGACTCTGTTGAAGATTTTGTCCGGTGAGCTGCGACCGCTGGGTGGCACGGTCTGTCATGGGGGCCGTTTTGGATACTGCCCGCAGGATGCGGTGGTCAACGAGGCTCTGACCGTGCGCCAGCATCTGGAGTTCTTCCAAGCCGCGCGCGGGCTGCCGGATCTGCAGCACGCCGAGCAGGTTATGGAGGCGTTGCGGTTGTCAGAGTACGTCGATGAGCGTGCCGGCCGGCTCAGCGGCGGAACCCGTCAGAAGCTGAATCTGACCCTGGCGCTGATGCATGACCCGCAGGTGCTGTTGCTGGACGAGCCTTACCAGGGTTTCGACTGGGAGACCTACCAGCGTTTCTGGGACCTGGCGGCCCGGTTACGTGACGCGGGCCGCTCGGTCCTTGTCGTCTCCCACCTGGCCTATGACGCTGAGCGCCTGGACGAGTTGTGGCACCTGGAGGGCGGCGTGCTGCGCCCCGCCGAGGAGGTGCCGGCGTGAGGCGGCACCTGCACCTGTTCGTCACGGCAGCTCGTTTTGACCTGATCGAACATGCCCGCAACCGGCTCGCCATGGTCTTGGTCGTCCTGTTCATCCCCACGTGGGTCAGCCTGGCTCACGCCGTCATCCCCAGCACGGCCCTGCCGTTCAAGCTGGACGCGACCGGCGAGCTGATTGCTCCGGCCGGTAATCAGATCACGCAGATCACCGGGGCCATCAACGCCGTCACGCTCATCACCGGGTTCATGATGTTCGCCGTCACGTTCAACGGCGGGCGCTTCGATCGCCGTCTGGCGATGGCCGGTTACCCGCGTATCCATCTCGTCCTGGCCAAGACCACCTCGCTCACCCTGGCCTCCGCCGCCATCGCCGGCTACGCCACCGCGGTGATCTGCATAGCCTGGAGTCCGCGTCAGTCTGTGCTGCTCGCCGCGGCCTTGTTTTGCGGGGCCATGACCTACGGGGCGGTGGGCGTTGTTCTCGGCTCGCTGCTGCGCCGGGAGGTGGAGGGCATGTTCGCCCTGATCATGGTCAGTCTCGTCGATGTCGGCCTGCAAAGCCCGCTGGCCGGTGGCGGCACCGGAAGCTCGGCCACGCAGTTGCTGCCCACCTACGGCACCATGCAGGCCGCTGCGGCTGCGGGCTTCACCGACCAGTCCCGGCCTGGTGATCTGGCCGTGCAGTTGTTGTGGTTCACCGGTGCGGCGCTGCTGGGGCTGTTGGCCTTCCACCGCCGCACCAAAGACGCCCTGACCGCGAAGTCACCCTTCCGTCTGCCCTGGGCGCCCAGGTACCGGCACCCTGAGCGCCCGACCCCGGACCACGTCGACGCCCCCTGAACGGCACCCCGGTGCGGTGCCTTGCCCAGGACCAGGCGGGGGATGTGCCGCGTCCTCATCGGAGAGCGAAGCCCTGGCCCCGAACGGGATCCGGTTGAGCAGAAAGGGTTCACAGATGCTGGTAAGGCGATGGCTGGACGCGGCGGGTATCGCTGATCCCGTCCTTCGGCACTGCTACACGATGTGCGCGCGCGAGGTATCCGGTCTCAACGGGGTGCCCGACAGAGCGGTCATGCTGCTGCGGGCCATGCCCGCAGCAGCACGGCCTCACATGGCGGCGCTTACGGCACACGGTTGCCGTGCCGATGTCTGTGCGGACAGCGGGCCGGCCGAGGACCGTCAGCGCCGCCTCGCCGAATTCACGGAGGCCACCTGGGCGGCATTCGCCGCCGGCGGCTCCGACGACCCCGTCCTGCATGCCACGGTGCACACCTACCGGACTTTCGGGATGCCGCTGTCCTTGATCGAGGACATGTTCACCGCGATGCGGCGCGACGTCGACTTCCGCGACTTCGCCACCTACACGGAACTGTGCCAGTGGGCCAGGCAGGTGAACGGCACAGGTTTCGCGGGCGTGTGGGTCGTGGCCGGCCCCGAAATCACGGAAGCGGCGTCACTGGGCGGTGAGGTCAGTGAACTGTGCCAGTTGTCCGACGTGCTGTGCGACCTGTCGGAAGACCTCGACGACGGCCGCCTCTACCTCCCGCTGGAGGATCTCGACCGGTTCGGCGTGGACCCGGACGGCGTCAAGGCCAAACGCTGGACACCGGCCATGGGTGAGCTCATCGCGTTCGAGGCCGCGCGCGTCACTGACCGGTTTCCGGCCCTGGCCGCTGAACTGGACCACACCCTCATCAGCCCCCTGATCCACGCACTGGACGAGCATTACAGGCTGCTCGTGGCCAGCGTGCTGGCCGCAGGTCAGGACGTGCTACACCGGCGGATCCAACCACCCGTGGGCGAGTTCCTCACCGTGTGGCGCCCTTTCCTGCGCGCCGCCATCCCCTGCTGACCCATCGAAAGGACGTGTCATGTCCAGCGCTGTGACCCAAGCCGGCCGCACACACATCCCGCACCTGGAAGCCGAGTTACGGCGCTGGGTGGGCAGCGGCGAGAGCCTGCTGGAGGTGGCCTGCCTGGACGCCCTGTTCCCACCGGGCAAGCTCCTGCGCCCCATCCTGTGCATAGAGTCAGCGAAAGCCGTCGGCGGTGACGTGGAGCAGGTGCTGACGTTCGCCGCCGGCATCGAATGCATGCACGTCGCCAGCCTCATCCACGACGACATCATCGACCAGGACCCGGTACGCCGCGGGCGGGCCACCACCGCCGAGCAGTACGGCCTCGCCGAGGCCGTGGCAGCCGGCGACGGGCTGTCGATGACCGGACTCGCGGCCATGCTCAGCGGCGGGCCCGCAGCTGAGCGCGTACTGGACGCAGCACGGATAGTCGTCGAGGCCGGGCGAGAGATGTGCCACGGCCTCATGCGCGAAACCGAACTCCGCGGCGACCTCACCTGCGGGATACCGACCGTACTGAACGTGATCCACGACAAGACCGCCGCGCTGCTCGCCGCCTCCTGCCAGGCCGGTGCCATCCTGGCCGGAGCGACCCCTGAGCAGAGCCAGGCCCTACGCCAGTACGGCGAACAACTCGGCATGGCCTTCCAGATCCGTGACGACCTGCTCCCCTACACCGCCGAAGACCAGGTCACCGGTAAGACAGCCATCAGCGACGTCGCCAACCTGCAGCCCACCCTGCCCGTCCTGCTCGCCTACGAAGCCGCCGACAACGCCGACCGCGACCGCCTGACCACCATATTCCGCAGCGGCATCGATCCCGTCACCGCGCACCGAGACATCCTCGCCGTGATGACACGCACCGGAGCTGTCACCAAGGCAGCACAGATGGCATCCTCCAGCGCCGAACAAGCACGCGCCGCACTCACAGGCCTGCCGGACGCCACACAACTCGCCGAACTGGCCACAACAGCAGCCGACCGCCAACGCTGACAACGCCGCAGTAAACCCCGCTCTCAATCTTCTCCGTCGCAGACAGCACTGCGTGTCCTTCCAGCAGAACCCAGTCCTGCCAACGTGGTGGGAACCTCAACCCGCGCCCCGCCCAAGGACAAACAGCCTGGACGGCGGTGGACACAGTGCGGTCAACGGTCAGTGCTGAACCCCATCCACAATATGACCTCGATGTTGTGGCCTGACGAGATCCGGAAACCAGAACTCTCGCTGCTCTCCGAGGTCGGCCAGGTGCACGCTGCACCGCACGAACAGGATATGGCCCAGATGCTGGTCGACACGCTGTCCGCTGACGCCTTCGACCCGTCGGCCTACCGAGACGAGTACCGGGAGAAGCTGCAGGAACGCATCGACGCCAAGCTCGCAGGCCGCCCTGTCGCAGTGCCGCCGCCGCGAGGCGGCGAGACCGCCTTCCAAGATCTGACGGAGGCACTTCAAGCAAGCGTCGCCTCAGCAAAGGCCCGCCGAAGCCGCGGCGTCTAATGCCTAATGTGCCTCAACATGACGCAGCTCGTTGACCTGCGAAAACAGGAAATACCCGCAGATAAGCTTCGGGCTGGTCACCATCGGATGCACCCTGCACCGCGCCACCCGTGACCGCTCGGTGAGCTTCCACCAGATCCACACCGGGTCTGGTTGCGGCGCGCGGATCCGCTACAGGAAGTTCTGCGAGAACGAGAACCGCGAGGTTCCGGCCTCGGAGATCACCAGCGCCTATGACTACGCCGGCCGCCTGGTCGAGCTGACCGACGAGGACTTCGCCAACCTCCCGCTGACCAGCACCCGCCGGCTGGAAGTCCGACAGTTCGTGCCGATCAAGCAGATCGATCCTGTGGCGGTGGGCCGCGCCTACTACGTCCACCCCGAGCCGCTGGCCGAACGCGCCTACGCCCTGCTCCGCGACGTGCTCGCCGAGACCGACCGCGCCGCACTCGGCACCCTCTCCCTGCGCGGCAGGGAACGGCTGACGATGTTGCGGCAGGAAGGCAGCCTGCTGGTGCTGGTGCCTGCTGTACTGGCCGGACGAGATCAACCCCGCCTCGGACCACGTACCCCCGGCAGGGGCCGCGCCGCAGCCCGCCGAGCGGCAGATGGCCAGGACACTGGTCGAGGCAATGTCGGCCGATCTCCACCCCGAGCAGTGGCGGGACCGCTACCGCGAAGCGGTCGAAGCACGAATCGTGGATAAGCTCGCCGGCCGTCCCACCGAGGCCGAGGCGGTCGCGGAGCCGGTGTCGGACCTCGAAGCAGCACTACGGAAGTCGATCGACGAAGCTCGCGCAGGACGCAGCACCACAACGCCGAAGCACCAGCACCCCCGGCCGTAACACTGATCGGGTTCGTCAGGCTGTTCGGGTGGTATCCGCTCCTCCGATTCGGTGACGACTGCTCGCGAAGCCCGGAAGCTGTCGGGGTCGTGCTGAGCATCGGCCTGTGTGGGCGATGACGTAGCGGCGGTGGCGGCGAAGGTCCGGGCGGCGATGGCGAAGCTGCCGCCGGAGGAGATCCAGATGGCCGGCGAGCGCATCGATGAAGCAGGCACCGAGCTGTATCCGCTCGCGCTGGAGACCGACGACGCCGAGCTGGCCGCGACGATCGGCGCGTTGAGTGACGTGCGAGAGGAGATCGACCGGGCATGGCAGATCTGCCTGAAGGTGCGTAATGCCTGCGCGGCCTATCTCAAAAGTATTGGTGCGGCAGAGCCCAGCGCTCCGCCTACCAGTGGAGGGGGTTCGGGTGGTCAGCCTCGACACGTGACAGCGAAGGACGGGTCCCAGTACCCGCCAGCAGCCGGGGCGGTGGCCGATGTCCTGCCTCGTCGTGTCCAGGAGGGAAAAGCCGGGGAGAAGACGGTCGGCTTCGTCGACGGCTCGGTGACTAGTAGTTTCGTCTCGGGTATCGATCAGACCTGGACGCCGGCGGTTCTTGCACGGGCTCGCGAAGTCGGGATCTCTCGTCATCTTGCGAGGTTCGTCAGCAGCCACGTCGAGATGAAGGTGGCCGCGATGATGACGCAGACGGGCAAGCACCACAGCGAGCTAGTGATCAACCATGTTCCGTGCGGTTCGCAGCCGACGCAGCCACCAGGGTGTGATCAAGTGATCGAACGATTTTTGCCGAAGGGGTTCACCTTGACGGTTCACGGCACCACCCAGGCAGGCAGGCCGTTCTCCAAGACCTACAGGGGGCAGGCATGAGCGATTCGGGGACAGACGTTCTCAACTACGGGCAAGTTCTGCTCACCCCGGCCATGGACATCGAGAAGATCATCCGCGGCCTCGCCGAGCACGATCAAGAGCGCCAAGGCGCCGAAGCTGGCCTGACCTGGTTTTTTAAGCACGAGCCTGGCGAGGACACGCCCACTTTGACCCTCGGTGTACGCGGCACCACCGGAGCGCTCATGTGGTTCGACGCCACGTCCGGCCTCGTGCCCGCTGACGGCACGAATACCGAGCACGTCGACTACTTCACCATGGACGGCCATTTGATGGTGATGTCTCCTGGCGCCGAGGTTCCCATCGCGCGGGTTCAAGAGGCGCTGCGCGAGTTCGCGCGTACTCAGCAACGGCCGACCTGCGTCATCTGGGCGCCTGATCCTGATCTGGATGGAATCTGGTGAACATTGAGGAACGTATTCCGGGCATGTGACAACCTCGCACCAATGGCGTGCGGGCTGGCAGGTTTCAGCTCTTGGAGCGCTCCGCGGTGTCAGCCAAGCTCGGCGCCCAGCTTCGTGCTGATCTCCCGCACAATCAGAGCCGTGGTCTCAGTCGCTTGCGACGCGACTTCAGCCCCCGCCATTCTCGCCGCCTCGTGCAACGCCGTCGCGACCGCGAAGCGGCACAGCGGACATCCAGATCACGCAGCGCGGAACGTGGTGTAAACGTGGTCAGACCCGGTGACCGATCCCTGCTGGGGTCTGATCAGCCAGCTCTGATCTCGGCGCTGGTCCCGCCGCTCGGAGGCCAACACGCGGGGTGGGGAACTCATCTGAGTGTTCGCTGGTGCAGTGTGCTGAGCAAGGCGCGGCCGTGCTGAATGAAGGCGGGGTCAGCGTTTCGGTGTCCGTACGCCAGGGTGGTGAGGCCGTCGAGGACGGTGCAGTGGGCCAGTACTGCGGCATCGGATTCGTTGAGTGGCCCATATCCGGCGAAGAAGGCGGCCTTCAGGTCGGGGCGCTGGGCGAAGTGGCGGGTGGTCATGCGGACGAGGTCTCGTGCCGCGAGGTCGATGCGTGCGTGTTCGAAGTCGATGAGCCGGAGTCCTTGGCCGGGATGCCAGAGCAGGTTGCGAGGCTGGAAATCAAGGTGGCATGCGGTCACGCGTGCTGTGGTGATCTTCATGAGTCGCTGCATGTGGTGCCGGATGCGCTGGGTGTCGTGGCGGGTGAGATGCAGCGTGGTGCGGGCGATCCAGTGTTCCGCGCGTTCAGCAAGGTAGGACGTGATTCCTGGGGCGTGGCCGGTGACGGGGATCTGGTGCAGGCGGCGGAGAAGGTGCCCGGCTTGGCGGAATGCGGCGTGTTCGGCTTCTTGGGGAAGGTCGAGTTCGTCCAGCGGCCGACCGGGGACTGCGGTGATCACGATTCCGGGCAGGTCCGGATCGACGGCCAGGAGCCGGGGCGTGGCGTCGGCGAGGTGCGGGGTCCATTCGCGGTAGGCGCTCACCTCGCGTTGGTGCAGCGTGCGGGATCGGTGGATCTTGCCGATGAGGCTTGTTTCGGTGCTGTGCATCCGCACGACTGTGCCGGTGGCATGCGTCAGCGGCGGTGAGGTGATGTCGGCCGGGTCGTAGCCGGCGGAGCGTGCGAGGGCGCGCAGACGCTCAACGTTTTCGTCGTTCATCCGGCTGCGGTTTCCGCTGCGGTAGCGGCGAGGTGCTGAATGTCGTTGTGGGCGGCCAGCATCCACACGGTGTGGCCGAAGCGGTTGCGGTGTTGCTGCCAGCGAGTCAGGCTCGCGTGGCTGGTGACGATGCCGGGTTGTTCGGCTTCTGAGCGCGGAAAGCCGAGTAGGAATGCGAAGCTGGCTTCGATGGTCTCGCCGTGGGCGGCGATGAGGATGCGCTGGCCCTCATGGCGGTGGATGAGGCTGGCCAGGATCCGGCTGGTGCGGTCGAGGTAGGTGTTCCAAGCTTCGGCGTCTTCGGCGATCGGCTGATGCGGATAGCGCTGGGGGCGGCCACCGAAGCGGTTTTTGATACTGATCCAGTCGCAGCCGTCGGCCGCGCCGTGGTCGAGTCCCCGGAGTTCGTCGTCGGTGCGGATGGTGAGGTTCAGCGCGTGGGCCAGTGCGGCGGCGGTGTCTTGGGTGCGCTGGCGGGGGCTGGTGTAGAGCGCATCGAAGGCGGGCTCGCCTGTGAGACGGGTGGCCAGGCGGGCGACTTGCTCGCGGCCGTGGTCGGTGAGCCCGGTGCAGCCACGGGGACCTCCGACGAGTCCGGCGACGTTGCAGGCGGCTTCGCCGTGGCGTGCAAGGACCAGTTCGGTGGTGACGGGCATCAGCGGCTCCGTTCGGTAGGTGTGCTGACCACGTCGTGCGCGGGCCAGGGGCGTACGGCCGACCACGGATGCCGGTAGCCGTGGCGGCCGAGGTAGCGGCGGGTCAGGAGGTCGTGAAACTCCGCCCAGACAGCGATTTCGGTGTGGGAGCAGGGTTCGCCGAGTTCGTGGGTGTAGGCGGCCACCGCGTCATCGGCGGCGCTGCGGGAGAGCCGGCCGTAGGTCATCCCGGTGGTGACCAGGAGTTTGGCCAGGTCATAGCCGGCGGGGGCCAGCGTCAGGGAGTCGAAGTCCACCAGGACGGGACCGCGGTCGGGGGTGATGAGGAAGTTGCGGGGGTTGGAGTCTTTGTAGATCGCGGCAGGGAACAGCGCGGCGTGGTCCAGCCATGCGTCGATGTCCTGATGATCCAGTGGCGAGTCCGGGGTCTGATCACGTTGATGGTGCAGCCGCTTGCGGCGAGGTCCGGCGAACGGGGCGAGCCACAGCCCACCAGGGGTGATGTAGCGGGAGTTGACCTGCGCCCGGTCTATTCCTGCCCGGCGGGCGGCGTGGTGCAGACGCCCCAATACGGCGGCGACAGCAGGGAGATCGTCGAGTTCGGCGGTCCGCCCGGTGACGTGGGCAAAGCCCAAGGTCGTGTCGGTCCCGCCGATCATTTCCGGGTACTCGACCCCGGCGTTGAGACCGGTCAGCCACCGGTAGTGCTCGCGCGCGGTGTCCGCGGAGTGGGCGTCGCGGTAGGTCTTGATGAATCGCCGGGTGGTCATCGTCGCTCCGCCAGGACGTAAGTAACTGTCGAGGTCGCGGTCACCCCGGACTGGCCGACAAGGGGATGAAGTGCGGTAGTGATGGCTTGTTCGTCGGCGGCGAGGTCGTATTTCGGGGTGGTGGTCAAATAGCGCGCCGCGTGTGCGGCATCGCGGAAGTGGAACACATGCTGGTGGTTGACCGTCTTGCGCACGGCGAGGTGGTGTGTGGTGATGTGCTCGGCGTTGCCGCTGTGGAACGTCTCGTACAAGCTGGGCCGGCGCGTGGCGTGTGGGTCGAGTCTTGCTGCGGTGACGAGCTCGTCTAGTTCGCGGTAGCTGTCGGCAGACTTGGTGACCAGCACTGCCTGGCCGCCAGGGCGCAGGCAACGGGCGAACTCGGCGATGACCCGCCGAGGCTGGCGTGCGTGGTAGAGGCAGAACGCTGCCACCACAACGTCCACGCTGGCTTCGGCCAGGGGCAGTGCGTGGAAGTCAGCACGTAAGAACCTTGCATGGGCCTGTTGCGGGAGGCGTCGGCGGGCGTCGTCCAGCAGCGCGTGGGAGAGGTCGATGCCGGCCAGAAGCACGGGATTCCACTGCTGGGCCAAGTGCGCGGTGGTGGAACCGCGGCCGCAGCCGACGTCGATCACGGTTGCACGGGCTCGTTCGGGGTCGGGTAGTTCGCTGATGACTTCGGGCACCGGTCGGCCCTGGATTTTGGCGCCATGCAGCGCGCCAGTGCGCCTGGCCAGCCGCCGGCTTGTGCCGTACAGCTCCTGCTGCCCACTCAGGAACGGGTTAGTGCTCATGCGCGCGCCGAGTCAGGGTGGCCGCCGTTGCTGGGCACCGAGCGCAGGAACCGGCGCATCTCACGGCGGGAGCGCAGGGTGATCGCCGTGCCGCTGGCATGCTCGGCGATCAGGGTTTCGACCTTCGGACGCATCGTGCGCCGGTAGCCGAGGATGTACTTGATGAATCCCCAGGTGATCCGGCCACGCAGGTGACGCGACAGTTCGTCGTCGCCGCGGTGCTGGAGGCGGCGCTGCAGGATGCCCCATAGACATGTCAGCGCGGGTAGATCAAGGAAGATCACGGTGTCAGCGGCGGTAAGCCGGATCGGCATGGTGCTGGCGTAGTTGCCATCAATAATCCACCCTGGCCGGGCTACCAGCATGCGTTGCCTGTCGGAGAAAGCCTCCTGGCCCAGGGGTTTCCAGTCGGCGTCGTAGAACACCGTGTCCAGGTGCGTCACCGGCAACCCGAGTCGCTGGCTGAGCTGGCGCGCCAGCTCGGATTTGCCGCTGCCGCCGCACCCGCAGATCACGATCTTGCGCATGGTCCTCCGTTCCGGTTGGTCAGGCTCTGTGCCCGGTGTTTACCGTGGCAGTCTCGGTGGTATCCGTCGGGACTGGCTGAGCAGCGTGTCGATCATGTCCAGCTGGTGGTGTAGCCGGAAGATCTTCAGGTGGTGCAGGCACTCGGCCAGGAGATCGGCGTGCCGAGCTGTCCCGGTGAGGCGCAGTTCGCTGATCAGCTCGGTGGCGTGCTGGCCGCTGGTGATGTGTAGGTCGGCGGGCACATAGTGCTCGACCCCGCGGATCGTGGCCGGGGCTAGTGGCAGGCATCCGGCGAGGACGGCTTCGAACAGCCGCTGGGTCATTTGGCCGTTGGCGGCGTAGCGCGGCGGCAACAGCAGCACCGTCGCCAACGCGTCGTGATACAGCGGGTCCACCGCGGTGAACGGGATCCGGCCGATGAATTGCACGTGCGGCCACCGGTCGGTGTCTGTCCATTTCCCGGCGACCTGGTGGTGGTGCTCGGCGGCGGCTGGCGCGAAGTAGGTGTCGAACGCCTCGTCACGGCCGTACTGGTTACCGATATACACCAGTGGCCATGACCTCCGGCCTCGCGCGAGTTCGGAGGGGTCAACCGTGTCCAGCGTGTCGTCGGCGACCGGGAACAGCAGGCTGTGTGCCCCCGGACTCGGGTACAACGCTGGCTCGCACACCCACACCGCAGGATGACTGCGCAGTGGGTCGGCTGCTGGGAGTTGCTGGTCTTTGTCCCAGAGCAGGGTCGGCAGACCGTGCTGCGTGTAATGCTCGACCAGCTGCTGTTGCCGGTGCAGGTCGCAGGTGTGCCTGGGTGCGCCGCATGGGGTGGTGTTGCGGCCCGCGAGGGGCCAGCGCCACTCCAGAAACAGCGCGTCGATCTCGGGGAACCCGGTGTCCCAGCGGTAGGTCTGCCGCAGGTCGGTACCGGCTTCGGTGAGGTCGCGGTTGGTTTGCAGGAACACGATGTCGTGCCCGGCCTCGCGCAGTCCGTCGATGAGGGTGCGGCGGTGGCTGCGCCCGCCGTCTGGGGTGTCGGTGATCCCGGCGCCGAGGAATCCCCAGAAGCTGTAGCCGATCTTCACTGGCGCACCACCCACCAGTCCCCCAGGAGCAGCGCATCGATTCCGGATTCAGCCAAGCAGTCCAGCGCCATCTCCGGGGTGCCGCAGATGGGTTTGCCTTTGACGTTCAGCGAGGTGTTGATCAGCACCGGGGTGCCGGTGAGTGCGGCGAACTCGGTGAGCACCTCGGTCAGGAACTGGTTCTGGGCCGCGTCGACGGTTTGGGCGCGAGCGGTGCCGTTGGCATGCACGATGCTGGGGATCCGCTCCCGCGCCAGGTCGGTGACGGGGTGCGCTCGTGACATGAACGGCGAGGGTGCGCCGAGGCGGACGTAGTCGGATGCCTTGTCGGCGAGGATGACCGGCGCGAACGGCCGGAACGGCTCGCGGTATTTCACGGTGCTGTTGAGCCGGTCGACGACCGACGAATCCAGCGGTGAGGCCAGGATGGACCGGTGGCCCAGTGCCCGGGGGCCGGCTTCCAGCGCTCCGGTGAATACACCGATGATGCGGCCGACGGCGAGTTGTTCGGCGAGGTAGCGGGCTCGGTGGTGCAGCCGTCGGGCGCGGGCGCCGGGCCGTGGTGTGGCGGGCAGGGTGAGGCCGCCGAAGGCTGGGCCGAGGTAGCAGGCGTTTCCGACTCCGGTGGCCATGTGCCCGCTGTGGTGGTGCCAGGAAGCCAGCGCGGCCCCGATGGCGGTGCCGGAATCGCCGGGTGCGGGCGGGACGGTCACGGCCTCGAAGATTCCGGCGTCGGCGATTCGGCCGATGCTCACGCAGTTCATCGCCACACCTCCGCCGACGCACAGCGTGGAGGCTCCGGTGGCCTGCCGTGCCCGCCGGGCCAGGTGCAGCATGATCTGCTCCGTGCGCTCCTGCAGAGCCGCGGCCAGATCCTGGTGCACGTCGGTCACCGGCTCGTCACTGTGCCGAGGTGGACAGGTGCGGGCGATGAATTCCGGAGTCAGCCGCTGCGTGCGCCTGGAGAGCACTCGCAACGCGATCAGCCGCGGGTCGACGGTGAATCCGCGGCTGGTCATGCGCACCGCGTCGGCGAGCAGCTGCCGGAACCGGGTCGGGTCGCCCAGCGCGGCCAGGGCCATGACGGTGCCTTCCTCATCACCACGGCGCCATCCCAGGTGCTCGGTCACCGCGCCGTAGACGTATCCCAGCGAGGCAGGGTCGGTGAGCGCCTCACGCTGCCGGAAGACCAGCCGACCGTCGGAGTGGTGTGCGGAGGCGATCGTGGTGGTCTCGGTCTCGCCGAGACTGTCGACGATGAGCACGGCCGCGTCGTCGGCACCGGATGCGGCGAAGGCGTACAGCCCGTGGGCACGGTGATGCGGAATCGTCCTCACCCCTGCGCGGGGGAACCATGCGCGCAACTCGGCCAGCCGGACGTGGGTGCGGGCGGCGACCTTGACGAACGACCGCGACCGCGCCAGCGCCCGACGAGGGTCGCCGACCAGTCGCGCCGGGGCCGGGAGCGCGGCGGGCAGGTAGCGGGCGGGCACGAAATTGTAGGCGACCTCATCGACATCGGCGACGCTCAAGCCCTGCTCGCCCAGCAGCCACTGCACCGCGTGCCGGGGAAAGGAACGGTCGTGTTTGACGCCGGAAAGCCGTTCTTCCTCGACAAAGCCCACCAGGCGCCCGTCGATCAGCAGCGCGGCGGCCGAGTCGTGCGTGAACGCGCACAGCCCCAGCACCACGTTCGGAACCAATCGGCTCATGCCAGCCTCCCGCCCGTGTTGGGCGTGGCCGGTGCGGACGCGATCCGGTGCGGCTCGGATTCCAGCAGCTCGTACCACCGGCGCAGCGCGGCCGACAGCAGCTGATCCGAGCTGGTCAGCAACGCTCGGGCATTGTCGCGATCACCGGCCTTCCAGCGGCGGTAGCTGGCCAACACGATCGCGAAGTCATCCCAACCGGCGTGGCCAACGAGTTCCCCTGCGGTGATCTGGGCCAGCAGCGTGTCGAAGTCCTCCCACGGCACCCGCAGATCCAGCTGCGCCCCGGCCTCCGCCTGGTGGTCTGTGGGCTGTGTGTTGAGTGTTTCGGCCAAGGTCAGGTGGTCGTCATAGAGGTGCAGCGAGTCGACCAGGTGGTGATACTCGCCGAGGTCGACGTCCAGCCATCCAGCCAGCAGCTCCTGCAGCAAGGTCGTGGTGAAGATGTCGTAGGGAAAGCCCAGCCACGTGTCCTGGCTGCGCATCGTGGTGAACATGACCAGCCGCCCGGACCGGATGTAGAAGCGATAGCCCAAGGTGCACGGAACATCGCGGTGGCCGGAGAAATCACGAGCGGGGTTGAACAGCTGGATCACCGCCTGCCGCGACTGGTCGTCGTCTTCCAACAGCCGCCGGACCGTGTCCAGCTGATCCCGTCCCTGCCAGTTCCGAAGCCGTGGCCCGTAGGCGCCCTGCAGGCGGCCGTGGTCGGTGAAACGGCGCAGCCGCTTGTTGAAGTCGAAGATCCACGGCTCGTCGGATCCGGACAGGATCCAGACCGCCTCGGCGGCCGCGAACGCGGCGTTGATCACCCTTGCCGGGGCCGCATCAACGAACCGGTAACGCGGCCGCGTCAAGTGCAAGTGCGTGCCGAGGAGTTCAGTGGTGGCCAATCCACGGGGCGCCACCGCCGAACCGTGCATACGAAGGCAACTGCAGGCCGCGGTGAACAGTTCGGTGGCCGATCCTGCTGACAATGTGTGCACTGATCAGGTCCTTTCGTCAGGAAGCGGCTTCGGCGTGGCCGGCTTCGGCGTTGAGCCACCGCCAGTGCCGGGTCATGCCCTCGACCAGATTCACCCGCGGTTGCCACCCCAGCTCCTCACGAGCGCGGGTCGGGTCGGCCAGGGTGGCGGGCACATCACCGTCCCGGGCGGCGACGGGGCGGGTTGGGATGCGGGTACCGGTGATGTCTTCGGCGATACGCACAACATCGGCGACGCTGGCCGCCCGGCCGCCGCCGATGTTGAACACGCCCGCTACTGGGGCGGTGGCGGCCGTGAGCGTGGCCGCCACCGCATCGTCGACGAAGGTGAAGTCGCGTCGCTGGTCGCCCGCACCGAACAACCGCACGGGCGGGCCCCCCATTGCCGCCGAGAGCACCCGGCCGATCAGCATGTCCGGACGCTGGCGCGGCCCGTAGACGGTGAAGTAGCGCAGCGCCGACACTCTTGTCGCTGAGTCGCTTCGCCGCGCGTACGCTAGGCACAGCGTTTCGGCGGCCAGCTTGCTCACCCCGTACGGCGACAACGGCGCCGTCGCAGCGGTCTCCGGTGACGCGGCACCACCGGTCCGGCCGTACACGCTCGATGAGGACGCGAGCACCACTCGCGGGACCTTCAACCGCACAGCCGCTTCCATCAGACGCTGGGTCGCCACGATGTTGCTTTCGGCGTACTCCGCGAACCCCGGCCCCCACGAGGGCCGAACCCCCGGCACACCGGCCAGATGAAACACCACGTCGGCGTCCAACACCAGCGATTCCGCCGCGCAGTGGGCCAGATCAGCCGGGACGAACACAAAGTTCGGCGCCGCCCGGACAGCCTCCACGTTCGCCGCGGCGGCGACATCGCGGTCCGGATCTCGCCGGTCAACGCCGATCACCAGCACCCCGGCATCGACCAACCGTTCCACGAGATGCCCACCGATAAACCCAGCAGCACCGGTAACGACCACCCGCCGCATCGGATTCGTACCGCCACATGCATCGTGGATGGTGCTACGCGAGGCTGTTGAGCTGGTCATGAGCACTGTCGACATGGGATACCTCGATGTCGTACGGTTCGGATCGGTCCCGGTAGCGCGGTGAACCGGTCTCCTGTCGGATCGGCGGCCGGGCTACTGCACCTCGTGACCGTGGCGGCAAGTAGCGCAGCGCTCAGAAGCCATCCGCGCCGGGCATCGCGGGGTGCCATCGTCACAGCCTGCCCGCGTAGCCCTCGGTGGCGTTGATCGTGGCGCTGATCTGCGCCTGCACGCCGCTGATCACCTGCCGCACTTCGGCGAGCGAGCCGTGCGCGTGCTGCATCTCCTCCTGAGTGCTGCCCTGGGTCGCCGGCACCAAGGCGGCCTGCGCCTCTTCGAGCGCGAGGTTGCCCTGCTGCAGGGCGGCGATTCCTTCCTGCATCTTCTGGTTCGCCAGCGCGATTGCCGCGCGAACTTCTTCAATACCGGGCACG
The DNA here is from genome assembly GCF_056431445.1 of Saccharopolyspora sp. NPDC045941. NCBI lineage: Bacteria > Bacillati > Actinomycetota > Actinomycetes > Pseudonocardiales > Pseudonocardiaceae > Saccharopolyspora > Saccharopolyspora sp. NPDC045941. The sequence goes on along the minus strand of NZ_JBWKKU010000027.1, from coordinate 24,002 downwards.
TTTCTCCTTCTGCTGCATCAGAACTTGTCGTCTGGGAGTACAAAATTGGTTCTGGAAGCGCCGTCTACGTTCGGATTGCGGTGGCTTTGTCCCGCAGCTGCACGGCCAGCGCACCGAGTTGGGTGGTGATGTGTTCGGCGATCTGCGTCCCGGTGGCGGTAATGGAGCCGACGACGTCGGCGTGGCCGGTCTCGGCGACCAGGCTGCCGGCTTGGGTCGCGATCGATTCCAGCTCGGTGGCCACGGCTTGTGCCGCACCGAAGGGAAGGGTGTCAGCGAGGGCCTCAAGTTGCGCCGCCGCTTCGCTCACCTCTGACATGTGGCTTTCTTTCTGTTCTCGTAGCTGACTTGTCGCGGAACTCGCGCGTCACCTTGAGCAGGTAGGCCGCCTGACGCACGTTTCGGGCTGGTTAGGACTCGGTGGTCGTGTCTTGCTGTGCGTGTTCCCGTTCAGCCCGATAGGCGGTGTTGCGTTCGGACGTCGTGTCCAGATACGCGGCAACGCGCTCATCGTCGGGGCCGCTATCGGGGACCACATCCATGGACCACCTGGCATCGAGGTGGACGCCTTCCACACCGAACGACGAGGCAAGCAGCTGTAGCGCTGCGCCTGTCGCGACGGCAACGCCGATTTCCCGGTCCGGGTGCGCCATCTCCAGTCTGATCAACTGTTCTTCGAGATCGACCCACGATCCGTGGTCGTTGGTGCCGACGAGGCCGATCCAGTTCTCGTTGACACGCTCGACGAAGGTATGCAGGTCGTCGCCGGTGACCGTGTCGGTGGCGTAGTGGAGTACCAGCGCGACAAACGTCGATGGCACTGGGGGTGAGGTCATGAGCTTTCTCCTGTGCAGTCACGCAGCGCGGCGTTCGCGCGATGCAGGTCTTTTCGCCCTGAAGGCGTGGAGCTGAAGCCGGTTCGATGCCTTCCGCAGGGGCACCAAGCCGTCCAGTGGCTCGTGGTCTTCTGGATGGCCCAGCCATGGGCCTCCAACGCGACGAACGCCCGCTCAAGGTCCTTGCGGTTGTGGCGGGGCCGCTTCACGTCTTTCAGCTTGTGCGCTTTCGTTGAGCTCGCCGGCGGCGCCGGTTGACTGGGCGTCGAGTCGGCGCGGTTGCTCGCATCCCGGATCGCCTCTGCGGTGTCCTGCAAGGCCTTTCGCACGCTGTCGAGCCCGCAGGTGCCCGTGTCCACGATCTCGGCGCGCACCCTGAGCACGACCGGGAGGAGATCGGCGTGGGCCGTGTCGCCGACGAGCTCGTTCGCCAGCTCCGCGACGGTCTCCAGCTCGTCACCGACACCGTGCACCACGGCGTAGGGCATCTGGTCGGCAAGCCGATGCAGCCGCGCAGCCGCATCATCAAGGCGACTGCTCACCCGGCCGACACCTCGGGACCGGGACAACACTGGATGGCTCTCGAGAGCTCGCACGCAGGCAGGTGAAGCCGCGGGGGCCATGCCCGAGGACCGTGGTTCATGCCGCGGCCTCCGCTAGCTCGTCAAGGAGCTCGCACACCGCTTGGGAAATCTCGGTGTCCTCCCGCAGGCAGAGTGCCTCGTCAATCGGATCCCAGAACTGCAAATCGTCGCGCAGCACGCTCACTGGGAAACGCACGGCCCCCCGGCCGTCCCGGAGCACCACGCTGCCCCGGACTAGACCCGCTGACCGAATGTCGTCCAAGGCGACCGCACAGAATCCGTGTCGAATCCAGTCACGACCAATGGCGTAGGTGCGCGACTCGACGAGGCCGATCCCGTGCGCAGCAGCGACAGCCAGCAACGGAACCACGACAAGTGCTGTGATCTCGCCCTGGAGCGCCAGAGCAACAACGACGGCCACCTCAGCGACGACCACAGCGACGGCGATCCTGAGCCACCGTTTTGATGGTCTCCGCACATGCAGCGGCGGCGTGTCGTAGCCGCGAGGGGAACGCGCCAAGAAACGAAGCATGAATCCTTCTCTTCAACCTCAGCACCGTGACGGCCGCAGCGGTACCAGCGGCCACAATCTCGGCGTGGGTTCACTCGGCTAGTACTCTCGACCAACCTGCGGCGCATGAACCCACTCAGCAGAGGCGACCCATCCGGGAACCACCAATCCTGTTTCGTAGGCGACGAGCGGAATCTCCGATCGCGCATTCAGGTCAAATTTCTTGATGATATTTCTCACGTGCGCCTTGACGGAATTGAGTCTCAGCTCCAACAATTCCACTACTTCTGAATTGCGACACCCGTTGACGACGCCAAGAATAATAAGTTCCTCGCTTGGAGTAACGTACCCCAAGTGTTCCGGACCGATTCGGGACTTGTTGCCGTCTAGGAGAATCCTACTCCGCCTTAGTTGACTCGATCGCATTTCTTCTTCCCTAGGGCCGGCGCGGAGGCGCTGCATGCGCCCCCGCGCCGGCCCTATCTAGCCGTGAATTCGGGCGCCCTAGACGCCGGCCTCGCACACCGTGGGCCGGGCTCGAACCACCCCTCGGTCGATGTCAGCCACAGTGGACGCGGCACCGATCAGCATCGAGGCCACGATCAGACTGTGCAGCACGGCGGCAGTCATCACGTATTTCACTGCGCCCCCTCGCGTGACATCGCTTTCTCGGGAGCATCGACCTCTGGATGATCAGGCGAGCTTCCGGAATCCCGAAAGTACAGGAAAGGAACGGTTCCGACGAGGACTATTTGCAGGGCCATCTCAAAAGTCGCGCCGTGCAGGCCGCCGTAGATCGCAAGAAAGACACTTGCGACACCCATCGCCGCCAAGGCGATTCGCGCCCAGTTCGCTCGATAGAATTGGATGATCACCGCGAGGAGGATCGAGGCGATCGAGTGGACCACGACTGCCCACCACCAGGAAACCTGACAAGAAGCAATCCTGTCCACACGAAGATAGATAAACAGGTTAAACGCGCACAGCATCTCCCATAGGTAGCTCAGGAGAACCACTCTTCGCCATGGGATTATTTTCTTCGACAACACTACTCTTTCCTTCTGGCAATTAGATCCTGGCCACCCGCACCTCGTTGTACGGGTGGCCAGGCTGGTTCGGCCCGACGGCTCGGGGGGCCAGGCCGCCGGACCGAGCTGAGGGCGCTAATCAGTGCGTGAGCGCAACAGCGCCAGCCGCTCATCGAGCAGCTGCTTCATCTGTGGGAGCGTGCGCCGTTCCACCAGCATGTCCCAGTGGGTCCGGGGCGGCTTGGTCTGCTTCTGTTCCAGTTCGCCGCCGTCGACGCGCTTCGACTCGGCGCCGTGCATGCGACAGTCCCAGGACGGCGGCACGTCGGCGTCCTCGAAGAACTGCATCTCGAACTCGTGGTTGCGGGGACAGGTGTAGCGGACCGTCCGACGCGGTGCGGCGTTGTCGCCACCATCCGATTTGGACGAATTTGGCCTGACCCCTCGCCGGCCGAGGAAGTTCATGCGGCCTCCCGGTGCTGGCACGGCGCGGTCGACCCCGGGGTCGACGTCCGGCTAGACTCCGCTCGCGTCCCCGGCAGGGTGGAACTGCCGGGGCCGTTTTCGTCGGTGGACCTGGGCGGCGGCACGGCCATCGCGCGCTCGAACGCTTTGACGCCCTGTGCGAGGCCGGGCATCCGCAGCGTCGCCACCATCTCGATGGCGTGCCGCCCCGTGGCCGCTTCCTCTTCGCCGTACGGGCGAGCGGGTCGCGGTTCCACGAGATCCGTGATCCATGCCGGAGCAGCGGCCAGACACGCAAGGTGCGGCTGGTAGCCGCGCCAGCGCGACGCCGGGAGATACCCGGTACAGGTCTCCGGCTCGTCGGCCACCTTGTGCCCGCACGCCAGACCTACCCCGAGAAAGTGGGCGTGGATCACTGATTCTTCCGGGCTCGCCACCCACGTCAAATCGTCGATCTCGGCGGGTTCCGCGGAGGACGATCGGTTCGACAGACCCAGGCGGCTCACTCTTTTCCCTCCGACTGCTCCGATTCCAGGCCGTTCGGGCCGAGAACCAGCCACCACAAACCCGTTCCCAGTGCAACGGCGAGAGCCGCGACGACGATCAGGGCGAAAGCGAGATCTTTCACGCCCGCACCGCCTCACGGCGCGCGGTCTGCAAGGCGGCGACCTGAATGCCGATCGCAGCGTGCAACGCTTCAGCCTGCACGAGGTCGAGCAATCGCTCCTCGCCGGCCATACGCAGCCACACGGCCGAGGACATGTGACCGACCACGACGTCCCGGTCCCGGCCCGCGCGATCGCGACACGAAACTTCTTTCAACTCTGCCAACATATTCTCCTCCTCTTGAAAACGGCCGGGGTACCGGAACGGGGTTCAACTACAGGAACCCAATCGCCGCGCAACGGCGTATCAGGAAAGGCCGATGCCACCGAACGTCGACCGCGCAATCGGGGGCACCCACAGGTCGCTAGGCCGCGAAAGCGCGAGGCTCGGGGCGCCCGGGGACCCGTGCGGCGGTAGTTGCAGCAGCTCGCCGATCACGTCAGTGACCGAACCGCACGCCTGCCACAACTGGCGCGGCCGACCGAAGTCGAGAACGAACCGACACCCGATCGCTTCCGTCGCCGAGCCCGCGCAGTACCAGTCAGTGGCCCCATGCACCGGGTGGAATGCCTGCAACATCGTCAGGTTCTCCAGGCTCGGAAGGTAGAGAAACCTGTATCCAGCGCGACGTGTGTCCTCGATCGCCTGGATGTGCTGTTCGAGCCACGCAGGCAGCGTGCCGAGCTCAAGGAAGGTGTTCGCCGGGTTGGTCATCGTACTGATACCTCCCCTGCCGCAACCGCTTTCGCCGCCCCACTGCGCGCCCATCGCACCTGTGCAGCCTCCGTCTCTGCTTTCCGACGTCCCGACATGGCGCCGACTCTGCCGGTGGCGCGGAGGCACCGGAACGGTGCATTGCTGGGTTGTCAAGGGGATGTTTGCGGGAGGATAGCCGGGAGCTTCAAACGTGACGCCGGTTACTCATTGTGCAAACATGGGCACACTCCGCCCTTCAAGGAGAACAACCGTGTCTGAGCCCAACGATCTACTTCGCCGCGCCCGTGAGCGCTCCGAGTCACCGAACGCAACGGGCGAACCGCTGTCACGCGAAGAGCTTGCCGACCTGGTCAACACGTGGGTCTTCGAGCACACAGACCCACCTCGCGTGACCGCGCTGAACGCGAACTACATCGGCAAACTTGAACAGGGAAAGATCCGATGGCCACAAGACGCCGACCGGCGCGCAGGACTACGCGCAGTACTCGGAGTCCGCACCGATCGGGAGTTGGGGTTTCGACGTCCTCGGCGCAGCCGTTCTACGGTGGTCGACGTGGACCGTCAGGAATTCTTACGTGCGGCCGTCGGCGTCAGCGCCGCCGCCTTAGTCGGCCCGTCGATCCTCGACATGCTCGCCCCTAGCGAGCCGACTCCAGTTCCATCCGTCGTTGGCGCGTCCGAGGTGGCAGACGTTCGTGCCGCCGCCCAAGCCTTCGGCGGCTGGGATGCCCGCTACGGGGGCGGCCTGGTCCGGGAAGCAGTAGCCGCGCAACTGCGTTATTCCGCGGAGCTTCTCAACGGACGGTGCGCCCCAGCAGTTCGGAACGAATTGCTGTCGGCGGTTGGGTATCTAGCTCACGTCACAGGTTTTATGGCGTTTGACGCCTACGCCCACGACGACGCCCACCGTATGTTCCGCTTTGCGCTGGCGTGCGCCGAGGAGGCCGGAGACTGGCACCTGCGTGCCAAAGTCCTGTCCTCGATGGCACGCCAGGCGATTTGGTGTGGAGACCCTGACGCAGGATTGACCTACACCGAACTGGCACTCGTTCGAGCCGACCGGCTCGTGCCGACTGAACGCGCCATGTTGCACACCGCCCGAGCCCGGGCTCTCGGAAAGCTCGGTCGGATCCAGGACACCCTGATTGCGGTCGGGCTCGCTGATGAGTCATTCAGTAACGCGAATCCGGCAGAGAACCCACCGTGGATGATGTACTACGACGCTGCCCAGCATGCTGGTGACACAGGGCATGCGTTGTGGGAACTCGGGGTGCGTGGCCAGTTCATCACGGAGGCTCGAAGCCGTCTCGCAGGGTCTGTGGCTGCACACGCCGACGCCCACGCTCGATCACGTGCGATCAGTCAGACGAAGCTCGCATCTCTGACGATGGTCGCCGGCGACCCAACCGAGGCCGCTCAACTCGGTACTCAAGCACTTCAGGAGGCGGGGCCGATCAAGTCACGGCGAGCTGCTGATGATCTCAGGGAACTTCGCAGGGTGGGCAAGCCCCATGTGTGCCTCGACGAGGTCGCCGAGCTTTGCAGCCGGATCGGGTCAGCAGTGGCGAAGGCATGAACGACTTGTCTCTTGCAGCAGTGCTCAACGCAGCAGCCACCCGGGTCGGCCTGCGGGCCGATGGCGCCGAGGTGATCCGGCTCGGCGAGAACGCTCTCTTCCGTCTTCCCAACGGCGTAGTCGCACGCATCGCCCGATCAGGCCAGGAGGAGGCGGCGGCAAAGGAAATCAAAGTCGCCACCTGGCTGGAGGATAATGGCGTGGCTGCCGTGCGCCCTCTTCGCGACGTCGAACAGCCTGTCACCGCCTTCGGTCGCGCGGTCACGTTCTGGCATGAGCTGCCACCACACCACCAAGGAACGACCGCCGACGTCGCTACGGTGCTACGCGACTTTCACAGCCTTCCGGCTCCCGGGTTCAGCCTTCCCGAACTGGCTCCATTCGTCCGTCTGGCAGATCGGATCGACAACGCGCGCGCGTTGTCCTCGGATGATCGTGCGTGGATGAGCCAACGGCTGTATGAGCTTGAAAGCGCCTACGCTGACCTGCCGGAAGGTATGGCCCGACGTGTGGTCCACGGGGACGCATGGCGGGGAAACGTCGCGTTGACAGCGGCCGGCCCCGTTCTCCATGACTTCGAACGCTGCTCGTTCGGGCCTCCTGAATGGGACCTCGTGTCGACCGCGGTCGGGTACGTCACAACGCAGATGATCGACTCCGAAGCATGGCTTGCCTACTGCAAGATCTACGGATACGACGTCACAAAATGGGACGGCTTCGAGGTCCTACGAGACATCCGCGAGCTGCGGATGACCACTATGGCAGCACAGATTGCCAGCACAAACCCCGCGATCCAGCCCCAGTTTGACCACCGCCTCGCCTGCCTACGCGGCGAACACGGAAGCCGGCCCTGGCCAGGTTGGCACCCCGTCCCATGAACGAAAAGTCAGGATCGGCGGCACCCGATGACGGCCAACCGCCACCGCACCCGTCAGTCAGCCAAGGTGGTCGGCACCCGGTTCAAGCGCTCCGTGTCCGACTACCTCGCCGCCCACGTCGACGACCGGATCGACCGCCGCGCCCGCACCGGGGCGAAGGACCGCGGCGACATCGGCGGACTGCGAACCCCCGGCATGCTCGGCGGCCGGATCGTCGCCGAGTGCAAGAACACCACCCGCCTCAACCTCGCTGAATGGGCGGTCGAGACCGAGCGCGGCAACGACGACGCCGTGGCGGCCGTCATCGTCCACAAGAGACACGGAGTCAGCGAACCTGGACAGCAGTGGATGACCTTCACTGTCGACGATCTGGTCGCGCTGCTCACCGGCGAACGCCCGCAAGACGTCGATGCCGCGGCCGACGAGTGGGCGCAGCGCATGGCCAATCTGCCCGCCGCAGAAGTGCGGGCACTGCTGGTCAACGCCGGATGGTGGCCAGCCGACAAGGCGTTCCCCCGGAGGTGACCGCGTGATCCGTGACGACCACACCGCGCCCTGCATCGTCGACCGCTGCTCCCGCGCCGACCTCGGCCGCTACTGCTGCGGCCACTGCGCCGAGCAGATGCGCCGCTGGCTCCGCGAGATCGAGGTACGACGCCGCCACCACGGCCGCACCCGGGCATGGTGGCCGGCGGCCTGGCTGGACATGATCGCCGCCCGCGACCCCGTTCGGAGCCGCACCAGCTCGGCCCGGATGACGCCGACGGCGACGTGAGCTCGATCCTCGGCACCCTTGACAGCCTCGCCCGCTGGATCGCCACTGCATGCGCGAACTCGGCGACCTCCGCGCCGCGGAGCGCTTCGCGCGCCGGTCCCTCGAAATGAGCGCCGGATACGACCGCGGCAAGCTGTTCAACACCGCCTTGCTCGCCTCGATCCTCGCCGACCTGCGGGAGATCGAAGAGGCGTGCGCCGTCGGCCACGACGCCCTACGCCTTGGCCGCAAGTTGCAGTCAGCGCGGACCCAGCTCTACTTGCAGGACCTCGCCAAGCGCCTCCACCGTCACCAGGCCGTGCCGGTGGTGGTTGAGCTTGGTGAGGGACTGGCCGCGATGGGAATCAGCTTCGGCGCTGCGCCAACAGCTTGAACAAGGCGACCTGTGCCGCAGCGCCCGGGATCAGCCCTTGCTCGATGCGATCGGGGATCTCGGCGAGCGGCGCCCACTCGACGCGGGCCGTCTCGTTGATGTCGGCCGGTTTGCCGGTGTCCTCCGCTCCCTCAGCGAGGAACAGCAGGTTCTCGAAGTCGGCGGTACCGGTGATTGGCTGGAAGGTGCCGAACGGCCGGATCGACAGCGGGCGCCATCCGGTCTCTTCCTCGACTTCGCGAGCGGCGGTGAGCGCCGGGTCTTCGTTCGGATCGACGTAGCCGCCGGGGAGCTCCCACACCCACTGATCGAGGATGAACCGGTGCCGCCAGATCATCAGCACCCGGTCGTCGTTGACGACCACGGTCATCGCGGCCTTGGGCATGCGCAAGACGTACTGCTCGAACGTGACACCGTCCGGCAGCTCGACGGACGCGATACTCAGCTTGAGCCGCCGGGTGTCGTCGATCAGTCGTTCGCCGTGGATGGTCCAAGTCGCCAGCTCGGGCGTGTTCGTCTCGTTCGCCACAGAGCGGAACGCTACCGGAACCCTACGCACCGCCTCCATCACCGCAGAGTGCGCCCGCCCCGCTAACGCCGAGCAGGCGCTTATTCACTCGGGCCACCGACTCCTGCCTACCGAAGGTCAAGCACCACCTTTTCGCCGTGCTTGAAGATCTGGACGCCCGAGGACTCACCAACCACGTCCTCGTGATCACCCGGTGCGCGGTAGGCACTGTCCTGGCTGCTCGACCTCTCGCCGGTCGTGCTGCCAATTCCAGGCACCGCATCGATCACACACCTGGAGGAGAACGCCGGCGCTGCTGGGTGAGCCAGCCGTGTAGCAACTCCCCCCTCTCCTTCGCCGAGATCGTTGCCCAACGCCTGAGTAGCCAACTCACCTAGTGCATCGATCGCGGCACCAGCCGCACTCACCGTCGCCCGTCAGCTCCTTCACTTGCTCCCCGCACACCCTGCAGCAGACCGCGTTCCGCACGAGAGCGGCACGCACCTCCGGGTCGCACCACGGGTGGTAGGCCCCCTCGAGTCTCATTCTGTTGCCACACGCGGCGCACCGACGCATCACGGCCTGCCGTCGGGATGGCATTCGGCGTGGAAGCCATCCTGGTTGTCCGGTTCATCGCCGAGTGGCAGACCACAAGCACCCGCGCATGGCGTCTGGAAGGTGCCTGAAGGTGCCGGAGGTGCCTGCGCCCTATCCCTGGCATCTTCAGCACCTTCTCCGGCACCTTCGGGGAGAACCCATTCCCACCGCCCGGCGAAGCCCATCTTCTCTGTCTTGGCGCCGATCTTCACCCGCGCCTTCTTGACCTTGTCCTTCGACAGGCCGGCCGCCTCGGCAGCCCGGATCACATCCCCAGCCTCAGCACGGCCACCGCAGTCCCGCAAGTACGCCATCAACCACTCACGAGACTCCGACCGCTCCGACTGCTCATCCGCCGACACCTGCCCGTGATTGAGCAACGCCGAGACATCCTGGTCCGATTCACCGACGAGCTCGAACCGCCCCACCTCGGTCGGCAGCCCATCCTCGGCACGTACCGAAGCCGGTGCGACGACGTATCGCAGAGACGGAGTCCTCAGCGACGCGACGTTCGATTTGATCACCGACAACACACACGACCCGTCTTCCGCATCAGGGTCGCGGGCGAACCCCACCGCGGATCGCACCACCTGCCCGAACTCCGCGGACCCGGAAATCATCAGCAACGGCTCAGCCCCTCCAGACTTCCGGAAATGCGCGACACCGACCACCGCCACCGCCAAGTCCTGAGCGAGCCTGGACAACGGCTCCAGAAGCGACCGCACGATCCCCTGCTTGGCCAAATCGAACCCACTCATCGCCGACAACAGAGCATCGAGCACGATCACACGTGCTCCCGTCTTCTCCACCGCCTGACGCAAGGAAGGAATGTCCACAGCCAGCGACAGCGTTCCCTCGGCAATATCCTCACCGACCAACGTCTCGGTATGCAGCGCAAGCACGTTGTCCATGTCCGCTCCCGCAGCCAGCAACCGAGGAGCCAGAGACAGCTCCCACGAATCTTCCGTAGCGAGGTACATGACCGGCGCCGGTTTGCCACGCAACTCACCAGCAAGGGCGCCACGAGTGACCTGGGCCGACAACCACGCGGCGGCCAACGACTTGCCGATGCCGGCATGACCGACCCACAACGTGACCTCCCCCAGCGGAACACGGTCTTCCCAAGCCCACTTGCGTCGCTTGATCCCGAAATCGCTGGCCCTGCGCCACGCGACACGGCGCACCGGCTCCGCCGGCCTTCCGCCGTCGATCCTGAGGACCTTCGCGGCCTCGCGGTCTTGTTGCTCTCGCCGTGCCTTTGCCTCCAACGCCGCGTTCACCGTGTTCCCGGCGGGATACACCACGCCATCGGCCGGGTCGTACCAGGAAGCAGCATCCGAATTCTCCCGCCCGTACCTCATGCTGACCGACCGCAGTCCACACGGACCGGTAACCCCGTATGCCAATCCACCGGACCACCGACGTACTCCCCACGACGCCGGCGCGCTTCAGCAGCGACTTCCCCAGGCTGCGCACGCCGACGCCGCAGGTCGGCGAACGTGGGAACGGCAGCTTGCAACGTCCAGTCCTCGCGGGCGCTGATCGCATGAGACGACCGAACCATGCGACTACGCCGGTCCCATTCAAACCAGTCGCTGATCAGCTCACGCAGGTGCGGAGATTCGATCAACCGCGCCAGCACCGGCAACTCGTCGTGCAACCGCTCCGCGAAGTCCCTCCAGGCCGCAGCATCTGCGAGTAGGCGGTCATACACCCTTCTGGGAAGGACAATCCGATCATCGATCTCCGCCATCACGCGCTCCCCTGTTGCAACACCGCCAAGCCCGTCCAAGAACCGAACGAGACAAGATCCGCGGGCACACATCGCTCCCCAGACACGGACGGCATCTCCACGCAACGCAGGAGAACGCCGTCGAGCACCGATGCATCGCCAGCCGCTAGCAGAGCGGTCAAGGGGGCAGCATTCGTCGACCGCACCGGAAACACGATCACTCAAGACAGGCCGAAGTGCTCAAGGCGAGTCGGGGTGCCGCAACGGCGTATCCGCCCCATCCAAGAACTCGCTGATGGCGTGGACCGGAATAATGTAGGCCTTGCCGGTATTTCTCGCCCGCAGCTTCCCGTCAGCGATCAACTTCCTGACCTGCCACGGCGACAGCGACAACATAGTCGCAGCAACGGCGACCGTCACCGCAACACGCTCCACCTCACCGGGGTCTCGAAGAACTTGCGTCATGCCTCATCACCAACATCAAATCACTACTTCTCACGACAAGTTCCATTACATACCCATGCCTAACCAAAACACCCGCATAAGGGAACGGTTTTCATGTGTCCACACTGGCCAGGAACGTGTCTTTACCAACAACACAAACCAGACAGAGCACGGTTACGCTGCTCGCTCGCATATGAGCTGAGTGGCTGCGAGACCTGGCCGGCTCTTGTTAGGACCGGTTCGGTCGGAAGCCACAGGCGAAGGCCAATGCGATTGAGGCAGCGGAGGAAGCACCAGAGCAAGCCAGTACGCCGACCATGCCCCACCGCTCCCGCGAGCCAGCGGCAGCCATGCGGATTCATGACCCCAAGCTCCTGCGCGTCCGCCATCGCATACTCGACACTCACGCAGAGACCACCCTGGTCAGGCACGGTCCAGCAAGCCATCTCACCAGCACTGTTCAATTTCCGATCACCTCCACGTAGTGGAGAACGCTCTGGGCGCCTCAGACCGATCTTCTCGGTGCGCGGACCACCCCCACATGTGTGGAGAGCGCACCAGCTCGCAGCCCCGCCCCGGATGCAGGGAACGGACCACCTCGACGTGCGTGGAGAGCGCCAGCTCCGATTCATCGGCGACCTCAGCGGGGTCGGACCACCTCCACGTGCGTGGAGAGCATGCGGCGGGCGGCGTCACGGCGTTGCCCAGGAGCGGACCACCTCCACGTGCGTGGAGAGCACGACGAGCTGCTGGGCGTAGTCCAGTGCCTCGGCGGACCACCTCCACGTGCGTGGAGAGCACGACGAGCTGCTGGGCGTAGTCCAGTGCCTCGGCGGACCACCTCCACGTGCGTGGAGAGCGCGCCACCCGCTACCGGTGCCCGCACTGCACCACCGGACCACCTCCACGTGCGTGGAGAGCACGTCCCTGCCGGAGGAATCCACGCCGTCACCAACGGACCACCTCCACGTGCGTGGAGAGCGCTGAGCCAGCGTCGCCTCGGCCACTGCGGTGGCGGACCACCTCCACGTGCGTGGAGAGCGCACTTTGTGACCTGGGGTTTTAGAAGGGCAGTTGTTCGTTTTGGTGATCTTGTGGGGCGGGTAGAGGGGTGAAGGCAATGAGTTGGAGGCCGTCGTGGTCGATGACGTGGCGGCGGCGTTGTCCGGCGGTTTTGATGGTGTAGCGCTGTTCATTGTTGTCGAGGTGGACGCAGACGGCGGCGCCGTCGCCGATGGCTTGGCTGACTTGTTTCCAGAGGTGTTCGCGGACTCGTGCTGAGATGGAGCCGATGTAGAGGCCGGGGGCTGGTTCGGTGAGTCAGCGGCTCAGCGAGCCGCGGACGTAGTCCGGTACGGCGGTGGTGGAGATGACGACGAGGTTCGGCATGGTCGCTAGACCTCTCCGTGCTGGGCGTGGTTGATCCCGGCGTCGACGGGGCCGAGGCGGGGGTCCCAGAGGTGGACGAGCTCGACTTCGTCGGGCTCGTCGATGTCGTCGAGGTGGGTGACTCGGGTGGGGTCGAGGAGTTCCTGGATGTCGCCGACGATGGTGGGCATCGGTTTGTAGAGGTGGAAGTCGCGGCGGAGGCGCCAGCGGGCTTCGCGTTCGTGGTTGCCGAGTTTGTGGTCCGCCAACGCAAGCAGGATGGTGTGGGTGGCTTTGTAGAGGTCGGCGATGTCGTAGACGAAGGAGCGTTGAGCAGCCCAGCGCGAGGATGGCGCTGGGCACCGCTCCGTACAGGGCGGTGTTTAGCGGAGACAGGGCTTGGTTGACAGGGTTCTGTCATGCCAGTTGCTGGGGTCGTAGTTGCGGCGGAGGTTGCGTCGCCGATGTGCCGGGACCGAGCAGCAGCCAGGAGATCGCCGCGACCGGAAGATACGTACACATGATGGTGCCGTCTGTTGTTTGATTTGATGGCGGTGTCGTCAACTCTCGAGCGCCCCGCACCGCCCAGGCCTGTCGTTGTGGAGTTACCAAGGAGCACTGCAACCGTATCGGGCACCAATCTGGACGTGAAAACTGCTCCATTTGGGTTATTTCCTCCGGTATCTGCCGGATTCCGGCTCGAGCTGTCGGGGGCAAGAGGCAACATGTGCCGCGCAATTGATCACTTGGCGCTTCGTTGGGTACCGTCGATTCTGGGGTGAGTACGTGTACGGCATCGGTGTCAACGCCCCGGTGTGGGGAGCATGGGGCAAAGCCGGCAAAGAAAATGTGCCGCATCCGTTGGTGTGCCATGCGATCGATACCGCAGCGGTAGCCGAGTTGCTCTACGACGTGTTGTTGGGACCTGAGGTTCGGCGAGAGCTAGAGCGTGGGCTGGGCCCGTTGGGCGACGTCCGTGCGTGGGTCGCGGTGATGTGCGGCTGGCATGATATCGGCAAATGCAGCCCGATTTTTCAGGCTATGCGCGACGATCTCGCCGTGCGGTACCTCGGCGAAGAGGTCCGGGGCTTGGTGGAGCGTTTGCGCGGGACGTCGAAGCATCCGGACGTCAGGACGACGCACGGTGTTCTGACCGCTGTGCATCTGAGTCGGTGTTTGGCTCATTGGGGAGCAAGCGTTGATGTTCGTGATGCGCTGGCTTTCGGGCTCGGTGGCCATCACGGGGCGATGCCCACAGCCCGGAGCGTTCAGGCGGCGCGCGACCGCAGTGCGCATCACGGGGCCGAACCGTGGCACAACCTGCGTGTCGAGGTGGTTCGGGAGCTGGCGCGTTTGTGGGGGCTTGGCGATCCTGCTGCGGCTGCGTGGGATGCCGTGTCGTTGTCCGTTCCTGCATTCGTCGGACTGGCCGGGCTGACATCGGTATCGGACTGGATCGCCTCCGACACCGGAAATTTCCTCTATGCGGAACTTCCGCTACCGGATGATCTCCGCCCATACCTCGGTCTCTCCCGTCAGCGAGCAGCCACGGCTATCGGGGACCGCTTGCGGTGGCAGCGTTGGACTCCGCCAGCCGACACCTCGTATACGGGATTGTTCGGCGAAACACCGCGGCCGCTGCAACGGGTCGTCGAAGACGTTGTGGCCGCATGTGACCAGCCCGGGGTGCTGGTGATCGAAGCACCCACTGGGGAGGGCAAGACTCGCGCGGGGTTCCAAGCTGCCGCGACGTTGGCACGTCGGCTGGGATTATCTGGCATGTACTTCGCGTTGCCGACCCGTGCCACCGCTGCTCAGATCCACACCGAGCTGGCCAAGGTCGCTGATCGCCTCGGCATCGACCAACCGCCGAATCTCGTGCAGGCCAGGCGTGTCGCCCCGAGCGCTGTGGACGAAGACGGCGACGGCGCCCACGACGGTCACGAGTGGTTCACCAGGAAACGGGGCCTGCTTTTTCCCATCGGTGTCGGGACGGTCGATCAAGCGCTACAAGCGGCGATCACGTCGCGGCACGTGTTCGTCCGGCTCACCGGTCTGTCCGGGAAAGTTCTGGTCATCGACGAGGCACATGATCTTGATGCCCACATGACCACCTTGCTTCGCCGACTGATGTGGTGGTGCGGTCGTCTTGGAATCCCTGTCGTGCTGATGTCAGCCACGCTGCCGGCTGACGACCGGGAGGAACTCATCGCGCATTGGCGAGCGGGACGCCTACGGCGCAAGCCCGGCGAGATCACTGCGCGCCCGGCGAAGGCAGGTGGGCAACAGGTCATGTGGACCGGTGCCGAAGACGAGCCGCCATCGCGTCCCATCGGCCTGTCAGGCGTGAACGCCCAGCGCCCGCCTGTGACCGTGTATCACCTGGACGACGAGGAACAGCTGCCCGGCTGGCTAGAGGAACGCCTCCATGCTCGCGGGTGCGCTGTGATCATCCGCAACCTGGTCCGTGACGCGCAGAAGACCCACGTCCAGTGTGAGCAGGCCATCAAGAACTGGACCACCCCACCGGAACTGGTGCTGCTCACCGGCCAGACCCCCTCCCGCCAGCGACGGGAGATCGAGAAGCGGCTCCGCACCGCTCTTGGACCGGACGAGCAGGCTCGTCCGCACATCATCGTGATCGGCACCCAGATCCTGCAGCACAGCCTGGATCTGGATTTCGATTGCTTGGTCAGCGACGTCGCGCCGGTCAACGAGTTGATCCAGCGCCTGGGCCGGGTTCACCGCCACAAGCGCGATCCGCAGTCACGTGCCTGCCCGGTACCTGAGCTCGGTTTGCTCCAGCCGCCCGAAGGTCACGAGGGGCCCAAGTTCGCGCGCGGCCTGCACACCGTCTATCACCCCGCGCTGCTGCTACGCACCTGGTTGGAGCTGCAGAACCGCCCAGAACTCAAACTGCCCGCTGAAGCACCGGAGCTTATTCATGCTATCTACACCGACCCCACTCAGCTGCAAGGTCAGTGGGCGCGGCGCTTCGACACAGCCACACAGAGCATGCTGAAACAGGACGCCAACGAGGAATCTCGCGTAAGTCGCTTCTACCTTCCACCACTCGGCGCGAACGACTCGATCCGCGAACTGACCAGGTACCCCACCTTGGCCAGCCGCACACGCAAGGACACCGCGTGGAAGGAGCGCAGGTGACCGGAAACGCTCTCCCACAGCTCGAACCGTTCCACGTCGTCCTCCTACTCCCCAACACGCCGCATCCAACAACCCTCGACGGCACAACCGTCGACCTCGCCACTCCCGAACCGTTAACGGAGTCGCAGATCCAAGCGCTGCTGGATTCGACCGTGCAGATCTTTCTCGACGATCTCACCGAAACCTCCCATGAGGCCGTATCAGCCCTGCCCGTTCCCGTCCGCTTCAGACACTCCGGGTGGCTGCATGACCACCACGCCCTCGTGCTCGATGACACCGCCCGGACCGGACCGGTGCGGTTCATCCTTCACGAGGTTCTGGGCTTGCGCATCGAGGAGGACCAGTGACGACACCGCCGACGTTCGACCTCACCGGCCAGCCGTGGATCCCCGTGCTCGATCTCGACGGACACCCGCGGGTGCTCAGCCTGCGTGAGGTCTTCCGCGATGCGCACGAGCTGCGGTGGCTCGACGCCGAGGCGCCGCCTGTCACCGCCGCGCTGCACCGCTTACTGATCGCAGCACTCCACCATGCCCTCGGGGGTCCTGAAACGTGGCGTGACTGGGCTCAGCTCTGGCAAGCACCGACCCTGCCCTCCGCTGAGGTCGACGAGTACCTGGACAAACACAGTCGAAACTTCGATCTGTTCGATGCCGAGCGTCCGTTCCTGCAGTGCCCGCAGTTGCGCAGCTTGGAGATGAATTCGGCCGCGACGCTGGTGCATTTCCGAGCGGCAGGAAACAACAGGACTCTGTTCGACCACACCCGGGCGGGCGACCAGATCGATCTGTCTCCCGCCGAGGCGGCTCGCTGGCTCGTCACGATTCAGGCATACGACCCGGGCGGCACCAAAACTCCTGTCACAACGAAGAACTCTGTCGCGAGCCTCTGCAACCGGTTCGGGATGGTGCTAGTGGAGGGAGCAACGCTGAAGGAAACGTTGCTTCTCAACACCTGTGAGTACGACCCGCCACGCAAGAAGCCCTGGAAATCAGCGGATGAGGACCGGCCGGCGTGGGACGCCGAACCTCCGCCGCCGACGCCGGAGGAACGTCCCCCCTACGGGTGGCTGGACCTGCTGACCTGGCCCGCCCGCAGAGTGCTGCTGCACCCGGCCAAAGAGGGTGGCCAGGTCGAGGGGGCCGTGATCACGCCTGGCACCGCCTTGAAGGGCGAGCTCTACCGGGTCGAACTCATGGCCAGCTTTCAGCAGAAGAAGGGCAAAACTGCAACCGATGAACCGCAATGGAACCCGGTCCGTCTAGCCGAGCTGCACGGCATCTGGCGACACGCACGCGACATGCTGCTCGTCGAGGCCGACGAGCATGGACGCCCCCGGGTCCTGGAGCACGTGGCGGAACAGGTCGAGTGGGAAACGCTCTCCCCGCACACCGTGTTCACCCTGCGCGTCTTCGGTCAAAAACTCGACGACAGCGGCGGCGGTTCGGTCCGCACCTGGCTGCAAGAACAACTTCCCGCCCCGGCCGCCCTGCTCAATGCCCGTCAACCCTGGCTCGGCGAGGTGCTGGGCAGCTGCGTCGCACTCGCCGACGATCTCGGAAAAGCACTGAGCACGCTCGACAAGGAATGCCGCCAGGCATTCAACGCAGAACAACCAGCCAGGATCCGAAGCAAGGCGAAGCGCAACCTGGGACTGGCCCAGTCCTACTGGCCCCAGCTCCCGCCCGAGTTCGCCGAGCTCCTGGTGCACCTCGGCCAGAGCGTCGCCGACGACGTGCCCGCCAAGCCTCCGGTGCTCAACTGGAAACAGACCGTCCGCGGCCTTGCCAACCAAGCCGCGGACCGGCTGGTCACACAGTTGCGCGAACGCCAGAGCCGGCACCTCTTCGAGATCTCCGCAGCCTACGAGAACTTCCAGTCCACCGTGTCCAAACACCTCAAGAAGTTCGACGGCCAGATCTCCCGCCACCTGCCATAGGAACGCGAATCCATGACCACAAGCGCGATTTCCCCGGTGCCCCAGCGGCGACGGGAGTTCGTCGACCACCTTCAACGCATCGCATGGAACCTGACATCGGGCAATCACCACCTCGCCGCTGAAGCGCGGCGCACTCTCGCGCAACTGCGCAGAACCATCACCGAACAACGGTACGAGCACGACGCCTTGGCGCTCGTCTTCGAGCATCAGCCGCCCCGCGATGAAGAGCAGATCTGGCTCACCGTCGCCGGGCTTTTCGCGCTCGTGCCTCAGACCGGTGGAACGCGCCTGTCTCTCGGCACCGCACTACAACGGCTCGATCAGCACCGGCCCAGCGGGACCGCGAAGAAGCGCCTGCGGCAGCTGCTCGCTGCCGACGCGAACAGCCTGCCCCAGCACCTGCGTTCAGCTCTCCAGCTGCTGGCAAGCGACGGCATCGCCGTCAACTTCCACGCCTTGCTCGATGACCTGGTCATCCTTCTGCACCCGGACCGTGACGAGGACCGAGCACGGGACGTCCGGTGGCATTGGGCCAGAGACTTCCACCGCAAGACCAGCACCCAGACCAGCACCGTTTCCCAGGAGACCGATCAGTGATCCTCGAACTTCACCTGCTCCAGTCCTTCCCCGTCAGCAACCTCAACCGCGACGACCTCGGCCAGCCCAAGAGCGCGACCTTCGGTGGCGTGCCCCGTGCCCGACTTTCCAGCCAATCGCTCAAACGCGCCGCGCGCGATCTGTTCACCGAACACGGCCTGGACGAAGCCGACCTCGGCGACCGCACCAAACGAGTCGTCTTCGCCGCTGAAAAACTCCTCGACGGAACCCATCAGGCCGACCCACGCGCTACCGACATCCTCTCCGCAGGCCTCGCGGAACTCGGGTTCGGTGTGGTCGACAGCCGCCGCTCGCAGTACCTGCTATTCGTCGGAAAGCAAGCCGCTCAGGCTCTCGTGGAGTACTGCCAGCAGCACTGGGATGACCTCACCAAGGTCGTCGAGGCCGCAGAGAAGGAAGCGAAGAAGAAGGCCGCAGCCAAAAAGAAGACCAACTCCAGTGATGATCCGGTAGCCACGTTCACCAAGAGCAAGACGACGAAGGACGCCGTGGCCACCAGGAAGTTGCTCGACGCCAGCCGTGTGGCGGACATCGGGCTGTTCGGACGCATGATCGCTGACAACACCGAATTCAACGTCACCGCAGCCTCACAGGTCGCGCACGCGCTGTCCACCCACGCCGTCACGACCGAGTTCGACTACTACACCGCTATCGACGACCTCAAAAAGGATGACGAACCCGGTGCCGACATGATCGGCACCATCGACTTCAACACCGCCTGCTACTACCGGTACGCCAACCTCGACCTCAACCAGCTTCGAGAGAACCTCGAAGGCGACGATGAACTCGTCGCCAAGGCAGCCCGGGCCTGGCTCGGCGCGTTCATTCACTCCACCCCCACAGGCAAGCAAAGCACCACAGCGGCCCGCACCATGCCGGAAACTCTGCTCGGCACCGTCCGGGACCGAGGCGCCTGGAATCTGGCCAACGCCTTCCTCAAACCGGTCACCGGACACGACCTGATGACCGCCTCAACCCAACAGCTGTTCGGGCACTTCCAAACACTGCGCGGCTTTTACGGAAGTAGCGACCTGCTCGCCGTGGCCGGCGCCGCCCTCAGCAGCGACAGCGCCCCACTCCCCACCGAGGAACACGTCGACACCATCGACACCTTCAGTTCCCGACTGCTGACCGCGGCACTGGACACCACCGCATGACATCCCCGAACACGCTCGCGGTCTGTCTGGACGCCCCCATGCAATCCTGGGGTCTGCGATCCCGGTTTCAAAACCGCGACACCGCCCACGAGCCCACCAAGTCCGGTGTCGTCGGACTGCTTGCCGCCGCACTCGGGATCGCGCGAGAGAACACCAGCGAGATCCAACGGCTCGCCCACACCCGCCTCGGAATCCGCGTCGACCGCGAAGGGCTCGTCGAACGCGACTTCCACACCGTCAGCAACGTGCCCAACACCGACGGCAAGGGGCATCAAACGGTCATCAGCGATCGCTACTACCTCGCCGACGCCGTCTTCCTCGTCGTCCTCGAACACCCCGACCGAGACGAACTGCTGCGCTGGCACGCCGCGCTCCAGCAACCACAATGGCCGCTGTACCTCGGACGCAAAGCCTTCGTTCCCTCACGACCACTCGTCAACCCCCACCCCGACAGCATTTATCTCGGAATCTCAGCCTCCACGCTCACCGAAACCCTCAACACCCACCCCTGGCTGGAAAACCTTCCGAAGTCCCGCCGACGCGCCGAAGACGCCCTTCACCAGGGCCGCGAACTCCCCCTGCGCACCCTCACCGACACCGAACCCACCGATGAGCTCGCCGAACCCCGCCGCGACGTCCCGGTCTCCTTCACACCCGGCAACCGGCTGTTCACCACCCGCCCCGTGCGGACCGGACACGTCCAGCTCACCGAATCCCTGATCCACTCCGGAGCACAACCGTGTACCTGAGCCGACTCATCCCCGACACCACCTCCCACGATTTCCGCCGCGACCACGCCGACCTGCACAACATGCACCGCACCGTCATGTCCGGATTCCCCGACATCACCGACAACACGCCGGCCCGCACACACCACGGCGTGCTCTGGCGACTCGACCGCACCCACCACGGCCACACGCTCTACGTCCAAAGCCGCACTCGCCCCAACTGGAGCCACCTCAACGACTACCTCGCCCAGCCAGCCAACACACGTGACCTCTCCCCCGTACTCGAAACCCTCCAACCAGGACGCACCTTCGCGTTCCGCCTCACCGCCAACCCGACCAAACGCCTCCGCCTCAAAGACCAACACGACCCAGAACGCACCGGCGGCCGGCGGGACAACCGCTACCCCATCGTCAAACCTGACGCGCAGATCAGCTGGCTCATCAACCAAGCAGCCCGGCACGGATTCATCATCCCCACCGGCAGCGACACGCGCCCCGACATCAGCCTCACCACCGCACCACGTCAAACAGGCAAACAACACGACCGCGGTAACACCCTCACCGTCGATCAAATTCGCTACGACGGCCACCTCGTCATCACCGACCACCAAGCCTTCACGACAGCACTCACCACCGGAATCGGCCCAAGCAAAGCCTACGGCTGCGGCCTACTCACCCTCGCCCCACCGCGCAAGACCCTTGAGTCAGCTGTCGGTGCAACAGGACTGGTCTAAACGCCTTTGCGACCACCCAAGTCTGAGTAAGAAACCGCATCCTAACATCGCAGCTCACGAAGCGCGTGGGGGTGTGGGTGTGTCAAGGATCGTGGACGAGCCTCGGTGGGTTCTTTCAGGCTGCAATGGGCGGCGCTCTCCACGCGCTGAGAGGTGGTCGGCACGGCCGTCGGCCGATCCGCTGAGTGGGTTCGTGCTCTCCAAGAATGTGGAGCTGGTCCAGGCACGTGCGTGTTCTGGCAGCATCTCGCGCCGCTGGGACTCCCACTCCGGCCCTTCCAGACCCAAGAACGGAAACGACGCCGGCCGACGATGCCCTTGCCGATAACCTCATCCACCCTGATGGCAGACAGTGTGCGATGGTTCGTGGGATGTCGGCCGCTCGAGTCGGTGCTCTGGCAGGACCGAGGATCACTCCGGCATGATGATCGGCCGTGCTGCTGAGACTGGCGTACCTGGGTGTGCTGCCGGGCACGATTCCTGATCAGGGACCGGGAAGGAACATCAACCGCGCAGCATGCAGCGCCGTCTCGGTCTTACCGAACCCCATCGGCGCCGCCACCATCAACAACCCCGGCCCAGACAGCAACTCCGGCAACCGCCCAGCAACGCTGCGCTGCAACGCATTTGGCGAAAACTCAGGGAACTCGTCCGAGAACGAGCCGGGCTTCAGCTGCAACCGGGACAGCCCGGCACGCTCCAGCCAGCCAGGGACTTCCTGCACCGACCCCGCAAGGAACCCCGCCAACGAGTCAACATCACCGACGGCAGGGACATCCTGCAGGCGGCTTCGGACAAACCCGATCTGGCTGACCAGCCAGTCCGCGAGAATCACCAGCCCGGTCACCATCGCGGCCACCGGTACCGCAGCTCGCCCGCTCGGTACCGGAGCACCCAGTACCGACGCCAACACCGACAACATCTCGACGCGCTGAGACTCCCACTCCCGGCCTCCCAGGCCGGAATACGGAAACGACGCCGGCTGCAAATCTGCCACGTCAAGCGTGCCGAACCTGCCATGATGCCCACCCAACAACTGGCCAACCACCCGCGACCACCGACGGCCAGCACCCGGGTAGCCCAGCGACTCCAACGCCGCAGGAACCCACATATGCGACGCCCGCTCATGCGCAACGCTCAACCCCGCCGGATCATCCGGAAATCCAGGCGGAATGCTCACCTGCCGCTGAAACGACGGCGTCAACTTGCCCACATCATGCAGGGACGCCCACAACTCCAGCACCGCGCACGCCTCAGCCTCCGACATCCCCAACCCAGCAGAGATCCGCGCCCGCAACCCCGCCGAAACCACATCCCGCCACAAAACCCGCACCGCTGCCGCAGCATCCAAACCGTGACACACCAACGGATAACGAACACCAACCCCAAGCCCCCGCTGCTTCCCCCAAAAACGAAGATCCACCAACACGACACCGCTCCCCAGCCAACAAACCACTACGATCACGTCGAGCGCCGAACGCTAACGACACCCCCCGACAAAACCACCAAGTCCACAAAAACAATCACCCAAACAGACCAAACCCATGCAACCAACATGTCCGCCACCCCGCGCCAAAAACGGAGAAACCGCTACCTAAAGCTGCAGGTCGCAAAGGGTGCTCTCCACGCATGTGGAGGTGGTCCGCCCCGGCGGTCCGCTGCCGATCACATCGGGTAGTGCTCTCCACGCATGTGGAGGTGGTCCGCTTGTCCGTGATGTGCTCCAGCAGCTGCTCCAGTGCTCTCCACGCATGTGGAGGTGGTCCGTTCCGAGGCAACACCGGCGAGGTGCTGCGGCAGTGCTCTCCACGCATGTGGAGGTGGTCCGAACTGGCTGATGCTGCACCTGATCGATCGGGAGTGCTCTCCACGCATGTGGAGGTGGTCCGGAACACGCAAAACCTCTGCCCGACCTGTTGCCGTGCTCTCCACGCATGTGGAGGTGGTCCGGACATCAAGCGCGGCGCGAAAGCGTGGGGTGCGTGCTCTCCACGCATGTGGAGGTGGTCCGGACATCAAGCGCTGTCGACGGCACGTGAATACTGACCCCGGCGTGGCATCCGAATTTTGACCCCTTTGTCCGGTGACCTTGACTCGAGTCGAGTCAGGGAGGACCGAAGGCGGTGTTGTCTGTGGAAGATTGGGCTGAGATTCGTCGTTTGCGCAGGTCGGAGGGGTTGCCGATTAAGGTGATCGCTCGGGTGTTGGGTATTTCGCGCAACACCGTGCGTGCAGCGTTGGCTTCGGATGCGCCGCCGAAGTATGTGCGTAAGCCGAAGGGCTCGATCGTGGACGCGGTCGAGCCGCAGATCCGGGAGTTGCTGCGGGCGTATCCGACGATGCCGGCGACGGTGATCGCCGAGCGGATCGGGTGGACGCGGTCGATCCGGGTGCTGTCGGGGCGGGTGGCGGAGTTGCGGCCGGTGTATTTGCCGCCGGATCCGGTCTCGCGCACCGCGTATGTGGCTGGGGAGATCGCTCAGTGCGATCTGTGGTTCCCGCCGATCACGCTGCCGGTGGGGTTCGGGCAGACCCGCAGGCCGTCGCAGTTGCCGGTGCTGACGATGGTGACGGGGTATTCGCGGTGGCTTCAGGCGGTGCTGATCCCCAGCCGCCGGGCCGAGGATCTCTTCGCCGGCTGGTGGCAGCTGATCAAGCGGCTG